>NZ_JAOTGD010000012.1:0-62119 GCF_044427405.1 Streptococcus sp. 2020WUSS089
AGGCTTGAACACCTTTATTGTATCGCGTTTGGAGTTTTTTTGGTATAACCTTCGTCGCACACCCGCATAGCGGGTGGTTTATTTGTCACGCACCTTACGGAGCGTGACGGACTAAAAGTCACATAATCAAAGCCTTCGGCCATCAGCCGAGGCTTTTTTCTACCACATTGCCTACTATCGTTTCCGATTCCTTATCACAACAACTCCTTATGCCAAATGAAAATCAAAAAGATTCATTTCAATTACGAATATATAGATGGGAGGTACACGTGATACCTCTACATCTACTACACAAGGAGAAATAATGAAAACATTCTTGAGAAGAAAAGGAATCACCTGTCAGCTTCTAGCCGCCATTTTCATTGTCGGTATCAATTTACAATCCCCACCTTCAGCCTCAGCCAATGCGCGAGGAGATGACTATCCCTACACAGCAATTGATGCAGTCGATCCATGGAGACTCTACACACGCCAGTGCACCTCCTTTGTAGCCTTTCGACTTAGCACAGTTAACGGTTTTACATTGCCACCTGCCTATGGTGATGCCAATGTTTGGGGCCATCGTGCCAAGCAAGAAGGTTATCAAGTTAACATGACACCTACTGTCGGCGCCGTTGCCTGGTGGGAAACTCCCATGCATGTCGCATGGGTTTCTGCAGTAAATGGAGATACCGTAGAGATTGAGGAATACAACTACGGTGTTCGCTATACCTACGGAAAGCGAGTTATCCCTAAAAATGCCGTTAGCGGCTACATTCATTTTAAAAACCTCGGAGCGGGAACAACCAACTCTCAACCCGCCTTAGCCCCAAGCGGCACCTATACTTTTACCAGCCAACTGGCCATCAAATCTCAAGCTAGTCTATCTAGCCCTACCCTCGATTACTATTATGCTGGCGAAAGCGTCCGCTACGACAAGGTTCTTGAAGCCGACGGACAACGCTGGATTAGCTATATCAGCTATTCTGGAGCTCGGCGCTATATCGCTATCCAACCTACCATTACTCAATCTATAAACAATAGCCTACCAGCATCAGGAAGCTACACCATCCAGTCCTACTCTAGTGTCCGCAACAATCCAAGTCTGTCCAGTCCTGAAATCACCTTCTACGGAGCTGGCTCAGTCGTTCGCTATGATAAAGTTATTACTGCCGAAGGTCGCACATGGATTAGCTATATCAGTTACTCAGGTGCCCGACGCTACATCGCCATCTCCTGATCACAAAAAAGACAATATTTAAAAGCACAATCTTTTTAGACTGTGCTTTTTCCTTAAATATCTGTAGAATTAATAGCTGTGCTCGGTTTTTCTTTCGGTTTACGCAGATGGAAGAAAATAGTTACCCCAAAATAGATAGCAAATAGGACAACTCGAATAATATAATTCATCATTGCCTGCGCCTCTACTGACTGACGCATAACTGAATCCGTATAAATTTGACCCAACCCTTTCTCACCAATAAAAGCATAGGTCGAAAATAGGAGAGTTACAAAAAGATAACCCAGGTAGGTATAAGAAGCCTGCTCATTTTTCTTGAGGAAAAGCAGCACAATCGTCGCAATCACAGCAAGTAATAACACAACTGCAAATGCCTTATTGACAAGATTCGTCTGGAAATTGATAGATTCTCTCATGTAGGTAAAATATGCCTCATCAATCCCCTCAACATTAAAATTCTGCAACAATTGACGCACAACCGCCTCATCGTACTTCGAAAAAAATATATTAAAGCCACGCAATACGCTCGCAATAGATGACAGCACAACAAAAATATACAAATGAATTGGTCTTTTCATAATAGCCTCCTTTTTTCTATATTTTATACTCATATTTTTGTATTGTCAATCATATATTTCATTTGACTACAAATATAATTTTGTTATACTAAATTCAAAGGAGGAAAACTCATGAAGAAATTGCCCACCTATAGCGGAGTGATTATTTTTGTAGTTACTCTACTGATTAACTGGTTATTGCCAAGTCTTGCTAAAGTGCTGAATACATTTTTCATTTGGACTATCGTAGCCTGCCTACTCTACACCATCTACTACTGGATTCGCTACTGGCTCTATGTCCGTAAACAGAGATAACAAAGACTCCTCTAAGTTAGCTGCTTAGAGGAGTTCATTTTATTCTGACTTTTCATCAACCAAATGCACATTAACCCGACGATAGGTTTCTGTAAGGTCTAGCAATTCCGCTTCAATCTCAGGTGTCAATTGATCTGCCGTCATTCTCCAAGTCCAGTTACCACCAAGTGTATTTGGCAAGTTCATGCGAGCTGAACCATCCAAACCAAGTAGGTCCTGCATAGTAGCCACCGCCATAAAGGCAGGCGAACCAAAGAGCAGGCGGAAAAGAGCATGACTGACCGTTTCGCCCTCACGACGATTGCTGTACTTATCTAAGAATGCACGCGATTCTTTCGTTGTTTCATTTTCGTACCAGCCAAGAATCGTATCATTGTCATGGGTTCCCGTATATGCCACCACATTATTAGGATGGTTATGTGGCATTTCAATGCTGTCGCCCTCAGGGTCAAAGGCAAATTGCAGGACTTTCATACCAGGAAAACCTGTCGTATCACGTAATTGGATGACCTTATCTGTCACAGAGCCCAAATCCTCAGCTATGATATTTAAGTCTCCGAGTTCACGCTTGATTGTATCAAATAATTCAAAACCTGGTGCTTCGACACGATAGCCATTTACAGCTGTTTCTTCACCCGCTGGAATTTCCCAGAAGGAGGCAAAGCCAATAAAGTGGTCGATACGTACCATATCGTATATCTTAAAGGATTCACGTAAACGAGCAACCCACCAAGTAAATCCGTCATGCTTCATCGCTTCCCAATCATAAATCGGATTGCCCCAAAGCTGACCAATTTCCGAAAAGGCATCTGGCGGACAGCCTGCAACCACACTCGGCTTGCCTTCTTCATCCGTTTTAAAGAAATGAGGGTTGGCCCACATATCAGCAGAATCTGCAGCAATGTAAATTGGCATATCCCCAACAAACTCAACACCTTTGGCATTGGCATAAGCCTTTAAAGCCTTCCATTGTGAAAAGAATAAATATTGTGTAATGCGGTGATAATCAATTCGATCTGCTAACAAGTGACGATAATATTCCAAGGTATCGTGGTAACGTAAGCGCGCCCCTTGATCTTCCCATTCTGTCCAAGGTTTGAGATCAAAATGCTCTTTTATAGCCATATACTCCGCAAAGGTATGAATCCAAAAGTCATTCTCCCCTAAGAACATCCAATAATCTTCTGGCAGGCCTTGTGCCTTCATGTTGGCAACTGCCTTCTCCAGTAATGGACGGCGAGCATAAAAAATGGCTGCGTAATCTACCTCTGTAGGATTCTGCCCAAACTCAACACCTTGTAAATCCTCTGCTGCCAGCCAACCTTTATCAATCAATATATCGAAATCAATAAAATGAGTATTCCCTGCAAAAGCTGAAAATGACTGGTAAGGAGAATCTCCATAACTGGTTGTTCCCAAAGGTAAGATTTGCCAATAGCGCTGCTTAGTTCTTACCAAAAAATCAACAAATTCATAGGCCGATTGTCCCATGGAACCAATTCCATATTTTCCTGGTAATGATGAAATGTGCATCAGCACACCACTCTGTCTTACTTTCATAAGCTCTCCTATCTAATCCGCTTACATGACGCAAACGTTTTCTCTTTTTCATTATATACTGAAAACGGTAACAAATCAAGGGATTTTCCTTTAATTCTGTTCGTTCCTACACCATTCCATATTTCTCTTCATTATATATACAAAAAAATTCTTATGTTTTTTAAAACTCAAAAAAATTTTTAAATTTTTTTATAAAAACGCTTGCAAACGGATTCAATCTGGTGTATAATGAAGTCAACTTAGGAAAACGTTTGCGCAAAGCAGACGTCACACAAAACTATTTATCTTCGGAGGGAAGAAAATGAAACACAATCTCCTTAAGAGCGTTGCTCTTCTTGCTGCATCAACTGCTGTTTTAGCTGCTTGCTCAAACTCAGGTTCATCAACAGAGGCATCTAAGTCTGCTGAAGGTAGCAAAGAATTGACTGTCTACGTTGACCAAGGTTATGAATCTTATATCAACGACGTCAAAGCTGACTTCGAAAAAGAAAATGGTGTGACTGTTACAGTTAAAACTGGTGATGCTTTGACTGGTTTGGATAACTTGTCATTGGATAACCAATCTGGTTCAGCTCCAGACGTTATGATGGCACCATACGACCGTGTAGGTAGCCTTGGTTCTGAAGGTCAATTATCTGAATTGACACTTGCAGATGATAGCAAAGCAGATGAGACAACAACAGCTCTTGTAACAAACGGTGGTAAAGTTTACGGTTCACCAGCAGTTATCGAGACACTTGTTCTTTACTACAACAAAGACTTGTTGACTGAAGCTCCTAAGACATTTGCAGAACTTGAAACACTTGCTAAAGATAGCAAATATGCCTTTGAAGGAGAAGCTGGTAAAACAACTGCCTTCCTTGCTGACTGGACAAACTTCTACTACACTTACGGACTTCTAGCTGGTTACGGTGGCTACGTATTTGGTGAAAACGGTACTGATCCAAAAGACATCGGTCTTGCTAACGAAGGCGCAATCCAAGCGATTGAATACGCTAAAACTTGGTATGAAAAATGGCCTCAAGGTCTTCAAGACGGTACTGCTGCAAACAACTTGATTAACACTCAATTTACAGACGGTAAAGCAGCTGCTATCATCGAAGGACCTTGGAAAGCAGCTTCATATAAAGAAGCTGGTGTAAACTATGGTGTAGCAACAATCCCAACTCTTGTAAACGGTAAAAACTACTCAGCATTCGGTGGTGGTAAAGCGTGGATTGTTCCTACAGGCGCTAAAAACCAAGAAATGGCTCAAAAATTTGTTGACTTCTTGACTGCTACAGACCAACAAAAAGCACTTTACGACGCTACAAACGAAGTTCCAGCTAACACTGAAGCTCGTGAATATGCTGTAAGCAAAAACGACGAATTGACAACTGCAGTTATCAACCAGTTCGCTTCAGCTCAACCAATGCCAAACATCTCAGAAATGGGTTCAGTTTGGACACCAGCTGGCAACATGCTCTTCGAAGCTGCAAGTGGTGCAAAAGACGCTAAAACTGCTGCAACAGACGCTGTGAAAGCTATTGCAGACGAAATTGCTCAAAAACACAGCAACTAGTCAAGTTTAAAGTTGGACTGGGAGTTCCTCCCAGTCTACTTTATTACTTAACGATAAACTGAATAGATAAAATCTACCATCTATTCAGAAGCTATATAAGGAGACTATGACTATGAAACAAAATCCAGGTAAGGCACTCCTTTTGTCCCTGATCCCTGGTCTCGGACAAATCTACAATAAACAAAAAGCCAAAGGATACATCTTTTTGGGTGTTACCCTTGCCTTCCTTGTTTATTTTATTGCTATTGCAGCTGGTGAATTAGGCAACTTGATTACCCTCGGTAGTGTTCGTGGACAAGATAATTCACTATTCATGCTGATTCGCGGTTCTTTCCATTTGATTATCACGGTTGTCTATCTCGCTTTCTATGCACTCAACCTAAAAGATGCACGTGATACCGCGAAACGATGGAATTCAGGGATGCCAGTGGCTACCACATTAAAAGAAATGGTAAAAGGTATCTATGAGAATGGTTTCCCATATCTCTTGATTATCCCATCATATATTGCGATGACCTTTGCTATCATCTTCCCAGTTGTCGTTACATTGTTTATCGCCTTTACAAACTACGACTTCAAACACCTGCCACCAGGTGCCTTGTTGGATTGGATTGGTATTACTAACTTTACAAACATCTGGAAACTAAGCACATTCCGTACAGCATTTGGCTCTGTACTTGGCTGGACAATTATCTGGGCACTCTGCGCTTCAACAGCTCAAATTGTTATCGGTATCTTGACAGCCATCATCGCAAATCAGCCATTCATCAAAGGAAAACGCATCTTCGGTGTTATCTTCTTGCTCCCATGGGCTGTTCCTGCCTTCGTAACTATCTTGACTTTTAGTAACATGTTCAACGATAGTGTCGGTGCTATTAACACACAGGTATTGCCATTCCTGAGCAAATTCCTACCATTCATCGATAATTTCCTTATCCCTTGGAAGACCGACCCATTCTGGACTAAAGTTGCTCTCATTATGATGCAGGCTTGGCTTGGTTTCCCTTATATCTATGTTTTGACCTTGGGTATTTTACAATCCATTCCAAACGACTTGTATGAAGCTGCTTACATTGATGGTGCAAGTGCCATTCAAAAATTCCGTAACATCACCCTTCCGATGATTTTAGCAGTAGCAGCTCCAACACTAATCAGTCAATACACCTTCAACTTCAACAACTTCTCTATCATCTACCTCTTCAACAATGGTGGTCCTGGTAGCGTCGGTGGTGGAGCAGGTTCAACTGACATCTTGATTTCATGGATTTATAAATTAACCACAGGTACATCACCTCAATACTCAATGGCGGCAGCAGTTACATTGATTATCTCAATGATTGTCATCAGTATTTCCATGATTGCCTTCAAAAAACTAAATGCTTTTGAAATGGAGGATGTATAAGATGAAATTATCTGTAAAATTTAGACGTAGAATCAATCAGACCTTAACCTATCTCTATCTGATTGTTCTGTCTGTTATCATCATCTATCCTCTCTTGATTACAATCATGTCCGCCTTCAAGTCTGGTAACGTGGTTGCCTTCAAATTGGATAGCAATATCAACTTTACACTAGACAATTTCAGCAAGCTCTTTAGCGAGACTCTATACGGAACCTGGTACCTCAATACGCTTATCATTGCTCTCTTGACAATGGTTATTCAAACAAGTATAGTGGTACTAGCGGGTTACGCTTATAGTCGCTATAACTTCATCGCTCGTAAGCAGAGTTTGGTCTTCTTCTTGATTATCCAAATGGTACCAACCATGGCTGCTCTTACCGCCTTCTTCGTTATGGCCCTCATGCTCAATGCGCTCAACCAAAGCTGGTTCCTCATCTTCCTTTATGTCGGTGGTGGTATCCCAATGAACGCTTGGCTCATGAAAGGCTACTTCGATACGGTGCCAATCTCACTTGATGAATCTGCAAAACTAGACGGTGCCGGTCACTTCAGACGTTTCTGGCAAATCGTCCTCCCACTCGTTCGTCCAATGATTGCTGTACAAGCGCTCTGGGCCTTCATGGGACCTTTTGGAGATTACATCCTATCCAAATTCTTGCTTCGTGAAAAAGAATTCTATACTGTAGCTGTCGGCCTTCAAACCTTCATAAGTGATGTGAAAAACATGAAGATTGCCTACTTTGCGGCAGGTGCCATTCTTATTGCCCTCCCTATCAGTATCCTATTCTTCTTCCTACAAAAGAACTTTGTATCTGGTTTAACAAGCGGTGGCGACAAGGGATAACCCTGTCCCACCTTTTCCCTTTTTAGGGGAAACATTGATATTTATGAAAGGTCCAACGAATGCTCCCATATCCTTTTTCCTATTTTTCTAGTATCTTCTCTCCAAGAAATATGTTTGCCAATCGTAGACTAATGAACCTTTGGCAACGGTTGTTTACAACGCTTTTTTTAGTGGCGCTCTTGCTCATTCCGAGCTCCCTACAGACTGTCAATCTCGAAACCTATCCTTTAGAAAATTTCGTAGAAGGTATCTATGCACCTCTGACAGATCAGGTCGTAGATGACCTCCGTCAACATGCAGTCATCGAAAACAACCACCTAACCTATACTGGAAATACTAACTGGGAGCAAGTGACATTTGGTGATACCGTTAGCTCTAGTTCTGACTTTACTTATCAATTCGCCAATCAGTCTCTGACTATTCGTAAAGGAAGTGATATTCTAAGCGAATTGACTTATGAAGGTTTGAATACTGACGATTTTGCTAGTAAGGAGACATTAACTGCAGCCATCTCTAAAAAATGGTATCAAGCCAACCGAGCAGCTGTCGGACTGTCCATCACTCTTATTTCGACCTTTATTTTAACAACAAACCTACTCTTCATCCTACTAGGAGCCAGCTTCTTCCTCTTTTTGACTAAAAAGTCTCGTTTCTTCCATTTTAAAACGTTTGCAGAGTGCTATAATTTTGCTCTCAACTGTCTGGGCCTGCCTACTCTTATAGCCTGTCTAATTGGACTATTTGGTCAACCTGTGACTACCCTTCTAACCATACAAAATATCCTATTTGTGCTATGCTTGTTATGGGTATTTTTCAAAACAAAATTCAGAGATGAAATCTAGGAGGTCTATATGCGTGCAACCATCAAAGATGTGGCTAAATTAGCTGGTGTCTCGCCATCTACAGTTACTCGTGTCATTCAAAACAGCTCTGCCATTAGCCAAAAAACGAAAGACTTGGTGCGGAAAGCCATGGCGGATCTCAACTACCATCCAAACCTCAACGCTCGAAGCCTAGTTTCTAGCTATACACAGGTTATCGGACTGGTTTTGCCAGATGACTCGGATGTTTTCTATCAAAACCCCTTCTTCCCTACTGCCTTACGAGGAATTTCTCAAGTTGCAGCAGATCATAATTATGCCATCCAAATCTCCACAGGAAAGAATGAAGAACAACGTCTGGAAGCGATTTCTCAGATGGTCTACGGCAAACGAGTGGATGGACTCATCTTCCTCTATTCCAAGCCCGACGATCCATTGGTACAATTGGCTATCCAACACAAATTCCCCTTCCTCATTCTTGGTAAGGCGGATTCTCCATTCATATCACTAGTTGATAATGATAATATCCAGGCCGGCTTTGAAGCTACCAACTACTTCATCAATAAAGGTTACAAAAACATTGCCTTCGTCGCTGGTAACAAAGAGTTGGTCGTATCTCAAGACCGTTATACAGGTTACAAGAACGCCCTTAAATCGCACAATATTCCCCTGGATGAAAACAAGGTCAAGTTTGTGTCTGGCTTCCTTCTCGAAGACAGTGCCTACAAAATTTCTAAGAAATTACTCAAACAAGACCTGGATGCAATCGTCACAACCGACACTTCCGTTGCCGAAGGTGTTGTCAAATATCTCAACGAAGTCGGAGTCAAACTTCCTATCATTTCTTTCGACTCCGTCAAGCCAAAACTAGATATTGAAGCCTACGTTGACGTCCACGCTATTAAACTAGGACGTGTCGCATTCAACACTCTCCACCAAATCATCAATGACAACAAGGAAGACAAGCAAGTCTGCTACCGACGTGTCATTCCACATACCATCACCGAACTCTAACTTAGAAAGGAGCCTTTTGGCTCATGGCATTACGACAATTCCAAGCATTCCTTGATGATGTAGCAACTATTCGCTTGGTCATGGAAAAACGATTCGACTCCGAACATATGAGCTTCTCACTCGAATCAAATGATGCTACGTCTCAACTTTTTATCCATTCCTGTCTAGAAGTAGACAATCTCGTTATCTATTATCTAACCAGCCTCCATGCATTGACATTGGACAAGGACTATACCATCTACGACCAGGATCGTAATAAAGCTGAACTCGGCTATGGTCATATCGTTCGCTCGACACTTTTTGAACAAAGTTATACATACAATGGGCAAGACTTGGGAGCAACCTATCGACCAGAGGCAACAACCTTTAAGTTATGGGCACCTATTTCTAAGCAAGTTTTTCTTGTTCTAGAAGGAAACCCACATGCAATGACTAAGGGAGCAAAGGGAGTTTGGGAAATTACTGTTGAAGGAGACCTAGAAGCGCACAGCTATCACTATCTCCACAAAGTAAACGGTGAATGGATTTCCGTTCACGATCCCTACGCCCTGTCTTCCACAGCCAACTCAGGTAACAGCTACGTTATCAATCCAGATAAACTTCATAAAATCCGTCGTGCTAAGACCCAACGACCTATCTCTCAGGCCATTATCTATGAAATGAGCGTCCGTGATTTCTCATGGCAAAAAGAAGCTGATTTCAAGCACCGCAGTCAATTTCTCGGATTGACAGAGTCTCCTACCATGGATGGGATGAAGCTAGGAATGGATTACATCAGAGAACTAGGCGTTACCCATATTCAATTATTGCCTGTTTATGATTTTGGCAGTGTGGATGAAAATAAACCCCAAGCTGTTTACAACTGGGGCTACGACCCTATGCAATACAATCTGCCAGAAGGTTCCTATTCTAGCCAACCAAATGATCCTTACGCACGTATTCTAGAGCTACAAGAAGCTATTCAGGCCTACCATGATGCAGATATTTCCGTTATTATGGACGTTGTTTACAACCACGTCTATCATGCTGAAAAGTACGCATTTGAGCTCATCGTTCCAGGCTACTTCTATCGCTATGATGACCACGGCATGCGAACAGACGGGACATTCTGCGGTAACGACGTTGCCAGCGAGCGCAGTATGGTCCGCAACTACATCAAACAATCCCTTCGCCAATGGCTAGAACTCTATGGTTTTGATGGCTTCCGTTTCGACCTTATGGGGATTTTAGATAGCGAAACAATCAACCAGATTCAAACTGAATTATCTGCCATTCACCCAAATGTCTACCTCTATGGCGAAGGCTGGAAAATGGCAACAGGCCTCGAATTTGAAAAGCTGGCTCATCAGTACAATGCAGAGCAGTTACCTGAAATCAGCTTCTTCAACGACGATTACCGTGATACCTTTAAGAAACTCTTACTCAATCCAAACCGTCTAATAGATAAGCAATTACACGAAAAGGTACAACATCTCCTGACTGGTAGCCGATTAAGCCATTTCTTAACGCCTCAACAGTCCCTCAACTACATCGAATGCCATGATAATGCTACAGCATTTGACTATTTCCATATTGAGAATCCAAACTGGACACCTCAACAGCAAAAACGTGCTGCAAGTTTTGGTCTCCAGCTCATCTTAATCTCTCAGGGTATGGCCTTCATTCACAGCGGACAGGAATTTTTCCGTACAAAAGATGAAATAGATAATACTTACAATGTCCCTGACCGTATCAACCGTCTGGACTGGACACGAGCTATTCGCTATAAGGAACATATCGAATTCATTCAGGAATTAATTACCTTCCGCAAAAATAATCCAATACTCAGCCAGGATAACTACGAAAGTATCCAAGAAACTTGTGATTTCTACTGGTTAACTGAATATGTTCTTCGCTATCAAGTGACAAGTGAAGAAAAGACCATTCAATTTATCATCAACTTTGCGGATAGCGACTTTACCTATGAACGTGAAAAAAATAAGACAGTTCTCTACAACTATCCTCCAGTCGAAGAGCGTGATCAGCAAGAAATCACGATTGCAGGACAGAGTATTTGCATTTTAGAAGACAAATAGGACTTTAGACCGATGAAACACGATATAGTCTGAGGTATACTATAGTCAATCCTAAATATTTTTCATAATCTCCTTAAAACTCACTGGTCACACTGGTGAGTTTTTTTGTGTGACAAAAAAACAACCCAGCATAAAACTGAGTTGAGGCTCTTTACATCAATTCCATTATCTTCCGACCAATGCGTTCAATGTCATTCTGCATCCCTCTAAGTTCAAAGGTGTCTATAACAGGAAAATTAAATCGCCCAGCATATTGCTTAGCAGTCAGACAATATTGGTTGTTGAAATTTCGATTGCCTGAGCCAACGACACCCAGACAGAGCTCTGCATTGGTCCCCAAAGCGATAAAATCTCCAAGAGGATTGGTCAGAATTTCCACATCTCCGTTGTCCACTCCATTTCCACCTTCTAAGTAGGTTGGTAAAAAGGCGACAAAGGGTGCATCTAGCTGATAGAAAGGAATATCCTGCTTGACCAAATCTTTAACATGGACCAGTTCAACCTCCCAGTCAGTTTGAAATTGTAAAAAGGACTTTAGGCGTTTCACAAAACTTTCTGTATTGCCACTCAAACTGATGTAAACCAAATATATTTTCTTCTTCATACATTTCCTCTTTATATAAAAACACTACATGTAGACTGTAAATACTATTTTACTCCTACATGTAGTGTTTGTCAATCAGTCACTTTCCACAAACCGACCAATAATATTGACGTTGTCAGCTACCGATACAAAGGCTTTGGGGTCTGCCTTTTTCATAATATGCTTGAAATCATTGAACTCTGCACGAGTGATGATGGTAATGAGAATCGTCTTTTGCTCATGGTTATAAGCACCCTCAGCACCGTTGATAATGGTCACACCGCGATTGAGCTTCTTATGGATTTTCTTAATGACTCGTTCAGGATGATTGGTAATAATCATGGCCTGCATCCGTTTTTGTTTCACGAAAATCGCATCTGTCATGCGACTGGAGATAAACAGCGCAACCATTGAATACAGGGCATATTGCCAGCCAAAGGTCATCCCTGCAATCAACATAATCATAATGTTGACAATCAAGGAAATGGAGCCAACTTGACGTCCCGTCTTCTTGCGAATAATAATAGAGACGATATCAGTACCACCACTGGATACATTGTTCCTAAGCGCAAAGCCAATCCCAGTTCCCAGCATGAGACCACCGAAAATAGCATTGACTAACGGATCCGTCGTCAGGGTAACTGGCGGCATAAATTGGATAAAGAAAGAACTGAAGGATACCGTAATAAAGGTAAAGATAGTAAATTTATAACCAATTTTATACCAGGCTAAGATAAGCAAGGGGATGTTCAGACCGTAGTAGACCACCGCAATCGGTACATTCCAACCAGCGTAAGAAGCTGCCAGAGCAGAAACAATTTGTGCAAGACCAGTTACTCCAGACGAATAGACATTCCCTGGTCTAAAGAAAAAATTGACTGCAATACTAGATAGGAGTCCATAAATAATGGACCCCGATATCCGTTCAGCATATTTTTCCTGAGAAATTCCCAAAATGACCGACCAAAACTTATTCTTTCTGGCCTTTCTTAAAAAGCGTACACGCTGTTTTCTGAAAAATTTATTCATTTTCAAGTGTAATGTCTAAAGCCAGTTCCTCTAATTGAGCTGATGCAACCGTACTTGGTGCCTGTGTCATCGGATCAGATGCCTTGTTATTCTTCGGAAAGGCGATAACTTCACGAATGTTATCCTCACCAGCCAATAACATGACAAAGCGGTCCAAACCGATAGCCAATCCACCATGTGGTGGGAAGCCGTAGTCCATAGCTTCAAGCAAGAAACCAAACTGCTCATGCGCATCTTCAGCTGAGAAACCAAGAGCCTTGAACATCTGTTCTTGCATGTCTTTTTGGTTGATACGAAGGCTACCGCCACCCAATTCATAACCATTCAAAACAATATCGTAGGCAACTGCACGCACTTGCGCCAAATCACCATCCAAATGATGAGCTGTTTCTTCTGTCGGCAAAGTGAATGGGTGATGGGCACTCATATAGCGACCTTCCTCTTCAGACCATTCAAACATTGGCCAGTCTACAATCCAGAGGAAGTTGAATTTGCTTTCGTCAATCAAACCTTGCTCTTTTGCCAAGCGGTTACGCAAAGCTCCCAGGGTATTGTTGGCTACTTCCAATTCATCTGCCACAAAGAGAACCAGGTCCTTGTCTTCAAGTTGTAAACTTGTTGTCAAGTTTTCTGTAATGTCTGTCAAGAACTTAGCAACTGGGCCCGCTAATTCTCCCTTGTCTACTTTAACCCAAGCAAGTCCCTTGGCACCAAATTGTTTGGCGTAGTCTGTTAATTTATCAATGTCTTTACGTGAGTAGCTATCCGCCGCACCCTTGACTACAATGGCTTTGACAACTGGTGCTTCTGAGAAGACCTTGAAGTCAACTTCCTTGACAAGTTCTGTCAAGTCTTGCAAAAGCATCTCAAAACGAGTATCTGGTTTGTCTGAACCATAGAAGTTCATAGCATGGTCATAGGCCATACGAGGGAATGGCAAGGTCACATCGATTCCTTTGGTATCTTTCAAGACCTTAGCAATCAAGCCTTCTACGATGTCTTGGATTTCAACTTCATTCAAGAATGAGGTTTCTAAGTCCACCTGTGTAAACTCAGGTTGACGGTCCCCACGCAAGTCCTCATCACGGAAACACTTAACGATTTGGTAGTAACGGTCAAAACCAGCATTCATCAAAAGCTGCTTAGTAATCTGTGGGCTCTGTGGCAGGGCATAGAAATGACCTTTTGACACACGAGATGGCACCAAGTAGTCGCGCGCACCCTCTGGTGTTGACTTAGTCAACATTGGCGTCTCCACATCAATAAATTCCAAGTCGTCCAAGTAGTTGCGAATGCTGTGGGTTACAGCCGCACGTAATTTGAAGTTGTTGAGCATTTCTGGACGACGAAGATCCAAATAACGGTAACGAAGACGGGTATCATCACTGGCTTCAATGCCATCTTTGATTTCAAACGGAGTTGTCTTAGCCGTGTTCAACACTGTTAAGCTGGTTACTTGCAGTTCAACAGCTCCTGTCGGGATATTGTCGTTAGCTTGCTCACGCTCCACAACCGTTCCTGTTACTTCGATAACAAACTCGGAACGAAGACTCTCCGCTTTTGCCATCACTTCAGCTTCAACTGACTCAGGGTTAATCACCAATTGCATAATGCCTTCACGGTCACGCAAGTCAATGAAAATCAGACCACCCAAGTCACGACGACGGCCAACCCAACCTTTCAAAGTAATTTCCTGTCCGACATGTTCTTTACGAACACGTCCAGCGTACATAGAACGTTTCATTTTCTTCCTCTTTTACTGATTTTATACCTATTCATTCTACCATAAAATGGCTGATTTTTGGGGGAAATTGCCGAGAAAAATCTAAGAAACTGTATTCACCGTCCAGCAGACCTATCTTAGACTTTTTATTCAGATACTCAGCCTTATTTTTTCCAAAATACAGGTCATATTCCTTCAAAAAACTATCTCTTATATAACTTGACTTGTGAGTACAGGATTAAAAAACCAGCCTTAAACGACTGGTTTAGTATAAAGCATATCTAAATGCGGAATATCGTCCTCTAGATAGACTTCTGAAACCGCCTCAAAACCTAACGAACTATAGAACTTTTCTAAATGGGCTTGGGCACCGATTTTAATCTGACTTTCTTTCCATTCGTTTGTAATATAGCGAATTGCTTGCTCCATCATTGGTCTTCCTAAGCCTTTTCCACGATGACTTGACTTGATGACCACACGTCCGATGGAAACTTCGTCATAACTTAGACCAGTTGGCAAGATTCTCAAGTAAGCTACTAACTCTCCATTATCCATTCCTAAGAGGTGAAGACAGTTTGGATCCTTACCGTCAACTTCAGGATAGGGACAGGCCTGCTCAACAACAAAGACATCAACTCTCAGTGTCAAGATACCGTAAAGTTCCTGTAAACTTAGTTGGTCAAATGATTTTATTTCCCACTGCATAAGTACCTCCTAGGGCAAGATGTTGCCTGCGCTTCTGTAAATATCGTACCATTCTGGTCTAGCCAAGGTAATCCGACTAGCTTGTGCAATCTTGGTCAAACGATCTGGATTCATGGACCCAACAATGGTTTGAATCTTTGCTGGATGGCGCAAAATCCAAGCTACGACAATTGTTTCATGTGAAACATTGTATCGCTCTGCTATTTCCCCAATGGTCTGGTTTAAAAGAGCATAGTCAGGATGATTGGCAAAAATACCTCGTTGCAAATCAATCAAGAAAGGAGACCAGGCTTGGATAGTGATTTTTTTAAGCTGGCAATAATCAATCAGCCCACCATCACGCATAGTCGCAGCATCATCTTTCATATTGACATGTAATCCAGCATCAATCAAAGGCGTGTGAGCAGGAGATAGCTGCAATTGATTAACTGCAAGCGGTTGATCGAGATAGGATTGAAGTAACTCCATTTGGTAAATGTTTTGGTTGCTGACGCCGAAATGATGAACCTTCCCTGCTTTTTTCAAGAGATAAAATGCTTCTGCCACTTCCTCTGCTTCCATTAAAGCATCTGGTCTATGCAAGGCAAGAACATCTAAATATTCTGTATCCAAGCGCTTCAAAATCCCATCTACAGATTCCAAAATATAGTCTTTTGAGAAATCAAAATAACCTTTACGAATGCCACATTTTGATTGGAGAAGCAGGTCCTCACGCTTGAGACCTGCCAACTTGGTGCCCTGAGCAAAGCGAATTTCTGACTCACCTCCGCCGTAAATATCTGCATGGTCGAAAAAGTTGATCCCCTGTCCAACGACTGTATCTAACACTTTAGCAGTTTCTTGCTCTGTCAGACTAGCCATTCGCATACAGCCTAAAGCAATTCGAGAAACCTGTAAACCTGTCTGTCCTAATTCTTGCATGCGTCTTCTCCTTGTAAGCGTTTTTCTTCTATTCATTATAACAGAAAAACTCAGCCGAAACTGAGTTTTAGTTAAAACCATAAATTCTTTTCGCGATTTTATAGACAGCATTGGAAATTTTTCGGCCTGGATACCCGTATAGGTTAGTTAATTGCCCGAGTAACCCTTTTCGAACGATTTTAAAGAGAGCTGGATTGTTATCACGAATATAGTGCCATAATTCCTGCTTTTTCATCATGTGTTCAGCCGTTCCAGCACGATTGAGAAGGGCACAGGATATAATGGTCGTAATCTCCACATGATTGAGCAAATAACTCCGTAAATCAGGATTGTCAATCGCCCCCAAGTCTAAATTATCCACTAGGATCCGATTGACTTTTAACTGCTGGTCAATGCGCTTAATCATGACGGATTCATTGACAGACTGGTCATTTCGCCCAATAAAGTAACGATAAAAATCTACTGGCAGATAGTACATGGTTTTCACAGCCTGCAAAGGGGTAAATACGAAAATATTATCCACATAGAAAGTATGCTCTGGTAGAACGAGACCAACCTCACGCAATAAATCTGTCCTGTAAATCAAGGAATGCATCATCATGTATTGACCCTTGGAAAAGGCACCTACATCTTCCCAACCGAAGATACGGTTCTCAGGTAGAGTGGATTGATAAGACATGGATTTTTTACGAGATTGTCCCTCTTTTTCGTAAACAAAATTGGAGATAAAGGCATCAACTGGCGTATTTTCGTCTTCCAATGCCTGCAAACTCTCTAGGATCTTCAAATAGGCCCTGGTATCGACCCAGTCATCTGAATCCACGACTTTAAAGTACTTACCCTTGGCCTCACGTATCCCTGTATTTACAGCTCCGCCATGGCCCTTATTGTCCTGATAGATGGCACGTACGTTTGAAAATTGATTCTCTAGTCCCTCTGCGATCTCCTGAGTCCGATCGGTCGACCCGTCGTTAATAATCAGAATTTCAACCTTGTCACCACCCATTACAAGGGAATGAACACAGTAGTGAAGGTAGGCCTCCGAATTATAACTCGGAATGGCAATACTTAGTAAGGTCATCTTTCTCTCCATTTGACACAATTTGTTACTATTTTATCACATTTTCAGGAAAGTTGCTTTTGATATTTTCTTTTTGCTTGATAGGCTTTCCATAGTTGACCTAAGCCCTTGAAAAAATGACCATTGACAATGGTTAGAATCCCTTCCACCATCGGTAAATCGAGCATGTCACCTGTCATCTTGGCCATCGCCCTAAATGGCATATTATAAAGGAATAGCAGGTTCAAGTCAGGAGTCCCTTTCTGCTCTGCTTTTTTCAGTAAGCCAGCCAATAGTTTATGCACGCCACGTGCCAACCCACTCTTAGCAAATTGGAGTTTCAAAACTGGATCGTTCAGGCTCAGTTCTTGACCAATTTTCCAGGTTTCTTCTGGAACTGGACGTCCAAGCAATTGTGCAAAATCCTGCGATGAAACAGCCTGTACTTGGGCTGTCAGATAAGTCGGAAGCTGTTCTGAAGCAGGAAATTGGTCTACTGTACCTTGTCGGATAATCTCACCAACCAAGCGAATATCCTGACTACTTGCACCTACATACAAGAGATAATTTCCAGCCTCTACTTCAAATTGGCCTGTCTCTCTATTAAAATAACGGAAAGTATAGTCCTCAAAAGGGATAAAAATTTGTTTGGACTCGCCTGCTTTTATAAATACTTTTTTAAAGCCTTTTAATTCCTTTACAGGTCGGTAAATCTGACTGTCTTCTTTGCCTACGTACAATTGGATAATCTCAGCCCCATCTACCATTCCTGTATTAGTGATCGTGACGGAAACCCCTGATTCAGACACTTCTAATTGACTGTAAGAAAAGTCTGTGTAGGACAATCCATAGCCAAAGGGATACTTGACAGCCTTGTCAACGCTTGTAAAGTAACGGTAGCCTACATAGAGAGCTTCCTTATAGAGGGCAAATTCTCCCTCCGCAGGATAATCCTCAGAAGACGGAACATCTGCCAACTCAACAGGATAGGTCTCGCTTAGTTTCCCTGACGGGTTGACACGACCTGTCAAGGTATCTAACATGGCTCTAGCGCCAGCTTCTCCTGATAGATAGCCGTGAAGAACCGCATCTACATCCACATCCCAATTCATATCTACAACTGAACCAGCTGATAGGACAACAACAATTTTTTTACCTGTCCCTACCAAGGCATTCAGTAAGGATAACTGGTTTTTGGGGAGACTTAGATGTTGACGATCCAAGCCTTCACTTTCACTCATTTCATCCAGCCCCATATAGTACAGAACAAGTTCTGCTTGGTTAGCAAGGTTGACAGCCTTGTCAACTAATTCCCCATCTTCTTTATCTACACGTTGATAGCCTTGTTCGTAACCAATGACATTTAATGGATAATCCGCGATGCAATCCACTGTTTTATCTAATTGTCTTATATTGATTAAAGAAGAGCCGGCTCCTTGATAGCGAGGATTTTGGGCAAATTCTCCGATGAGGGCTATGTTTATCTCGCTAGATAAGGGCAAGATATTATCCTTATTTTTTAATAATACAATGCTTTCAGCAGCAGCCTGACGGGCCAATTCATGTTGTGCAGAATAATCTACAGTCTGTTTTTCAGCATTGGCCAACTCCAAAACCACATCAAGTAGCTCATCCACGCGCTCATTCAATACTTGCTCGGATAGACGACCAGACTGAACAGCGTCAATAATTTCCTTTTGACCGACCTTTTTAGTACCTGGCATTTCCAAATGACTACCATTTTCAACACCGAGGACATGGTCATTAGAGCCTCCCCAATCCGATACGACAAAGCCAGTAAAGCCCCATTCGTCACGAAGAATGTCACGCAAGAGGCGCTTGTCTTCATTAGCATAGATGCCGTTTATTTTGTTATAGGCAGACATGATTGCCTTTGGATTTCCTTCACGAACAGCAATTTCAAATCCTGTCAGATAGAGCTCTCTCAGCGTGCGCTCATCTACAATGGAGTCTGAAGCCATACGTCGCAATTCCTGACTGTTTACAGCCAAATGCTTAGGCGTTGCCGCAACACCTTGCGACTGCATCCCTCGAATCATTGCGGCCGCCAGTTTTCCCGCCTGATAAGGATCTTCTGAATAATACTCAAAGTTTCGACCACATAAGGGACTGCGCTTGATATTAAGCCCCGGCCCCAAAATGACATTGACACCCAGGCTGCTTGCTTCTGCGCCGAGACCTTGTCCGACACGTTCAACTAGATTCACATCCCAAGAATTTGCCAAGGTAGCAGCTGTTGGGAAACAAGTTGCAGGGACAGAGGCATTCAGCCCTAAGTGATCACCTTCTCCTTCTTGCTTGCGAATTCCATGTGGCCCATCCGACAAAAAGATAGATGGAATTCCTTTTTCAGGGTAAGCCTTGGTTTCCCAAACAGATTTTCCAGACATGAGTGCTGCTTTTTCTTCCAATGTTAAACGATTAATAATCTCCTGATGCTTCATCATCTTTTCCTCATTCTATTTCTTTATCATTATCATATCAGACTAACGGGGCAATTAAAACGCTTTCTTCATAATCTGTACGATTTTAGGCATAATCTGCTATAAAAAATCTCCCCAGAAAATACTAGGGAGACCGCTCCTATTACTTCTTATACTCAATGAAAATCAAAATCAGGCTAGCTCCAACAGTCTGAGAATAGACTGTTGGAGGTGGGAGATAGGACGAACCTTGTTCGTTTCGATATGAGCAGATAGAACTCTGTCACTTTATTATTGTCAAGTGACAGGCTGGAAACCTCCACTGGAGCTTTCCACTCATCAAATCAAGTCAACAACGGCTGAGTTTGATTTTCGAAGAGTATTATTTCATGATTACAAACTTCATCATCGGATAGTTAACAGCCACTTGAACGAAAATATTGACCCAGTTGGCTGCTGTCTGTGCCCAACCCAAACTCAAACCCCATGATGTAAAAAGCTGAGTAGTATAAGGTGGTAGCACAATGGACAAAATTCCTGCAACTAGAACAGTTAAGATATACCAATGGAGGGTCTTGGAAATATCATTTTCTGCACCAAATACCAACTTCCTTTGGACGATATAGTTGACAATCTGTGCCGCTACATAGGCCAAGAGGAAGGAGAGAAAGCCGTTTAAACCGCCATTTTCTACAGAATAGTGAAAGATAAACCAGTCAAATGGCTGACTTGACAAGGCTGTAAAGAGGAAATTTGTTGACAACCACAGAACACAGAAATTTGTGATGGTCGCTATGTTTGATAACACATTAAACTTGATAAATTCCCACAAGTCTGGGTGTTTGGCAATCCATTCTTTCATACTGTCTCCTATGCAAGACAAGGGGGCCCCCCCTTGCTATGCTGCGTTTTTTTCTTCTTTTTTCTTACCTGTCAACTTGACAAGACCGAAACCTGTCAATCCGATGAGGGCAATATTGCTTGCTACTAAAGCTACAATCCACCATTTCGTTTTTGGTTTGTAGATGTCAAAGGCTGCAGAATGAGCAACGGTGTACAAGATATTTTTGCTTGCTTGACGAAGTGCTGCAACACCTTCTTCTGTACCTGTTGATGCTGCTGTAGGGAGGCTTCCCATAGGTGTCAACATGAGGTCACCGCCATTGCGGATAGCTTGGTCTGGACTCATGTAATCCTTACCTGCAAAGTCTGTGATCACCATCCCTTTGAAGCCCCACTCGTCACGAAGGACAGTATTCAAGAGGTCGCTATTACCCCCTGCCCAGAGGGTACCAATACGGTTAAAGGATGACATAATAGCAGTTGCTCCGCCTTCTTTGACAGGAATTTCAAAGGCTTTCAGATAGATTTCACGGATAGCTTGTTCATTAGACCATGTTGCAACTCCATCACGGTTATCTTCTTGGTCATTGAGAGCAAAGTGTTTTGTAAAGGTATAGACTCCATTTTCAAGAGCTTTTGCTACCAGTGAGCTTGCCATTTTACCTGAAATCAGTGGATCTTCTGAATAGTACTCGAAGTTACGACCTGAAAATGGTGAGCGGTGGATGTTCACAGCTGGGGCATATAGACCAACGATACCATGTGCCAATGCCTCTTTGGCAAAAGCATCACCCATTTCTTCAGCCAAGTCAGTATTCCAAGTAGAAGCAACAACGACTTCTGAGTTATATTGAACACCTTTGATACCTTGGAAGATACCGTTGATACCAGCAGGGCCGTCCAAGTCAACAACAGCTGGTTTATCGATTGATTTGACTGCTCCTGTTGCATAGCCTCCGTAACCAATCAAGTTGACCATTTCATCAACAGACATTTGAGCAACGAGTTGTTCCCAACGCTCGTCATCATAGTCTGCACCAATCAAATCAACCAAACGAAGTCCGTTATCTTCTGTTGTCACCGTATCAATCGGTGTTTCTGAAGATTCGTCAATACGGAAGTTCGAACGATCTACCTCAGCAGCAATTTGCTCGCTAGCTTCTTTGTCTTTTGTACGTTCAGTTGGAAGCGTACCTTCCCAATCCGCACGGGTTACATACTTGACATCGCCAACAGCATATTCAAATGCATTAGTTACCTCAGCCTTGTCAGATGAACGTTGCTTCAAGACTTCCTTGCTATCAACTGTGTAGGTTTCTGAATCCAATACATCATGAGCATTATTCATGAGTTTGATTTGGTAGTCACCTTTATCCAAAATGTAGGCTTTTTCAGTCTTTTCATCGTAAGATGCCATGTCATCACGGTCGAAGGAAATTGTCATTTCTTCACTTTGTCCTGGTTCAAGTACATCTGTCTTGTCAAAGCCAGCCAAGACAACATGGGATTTTTCAATGCCACCTTCGGTATATGGAGCAGTGTAATAAACTTGTGCAACTTCTTTACCAGCTACATCACCAGTGTTAGTTACTTTGACATTGACCTCAATCTTGTCACCATTTTCTTTCATACTGGTGATTTCTTGGTCAAATGTTGTATAGCTCAAACCGTAGCCAAATGGATATTGCACTGTTACATCGTAGGCTGCCTCATCTACTTGACCAGTCGCGTTGTCAGCAAAGCGAGTTTCATAGTAACGATAGCCTAGATAGATGCCTTCTTGGTAGTTGACAAATTTGTAGTTAAAGGTCTGAGACTCTTTTGCTCCCCATGGAGTATCTTCGTAAGTAATATTTGTATAAGAGAAGTCCCCTGTATTCCAGTAGGTTGGGTTGGTCTCCAAGTCATAGGCATAGGTATCGACCAAGCGACCAGACGGGTTGACATCTCCTGCCAAGACATTGGCTACACCGTTCAAACCAGTTGAACCTGGTCCTCCAATCCATAGAGCTGCATCGACACCTGCATCTTCCAAGAATCCAAGTTCCATAGCATTTGAAGAGTTGACTAAGACAACAACCTTATCAAAGTTTTCGGTTACAGTTTTCAACATTGCTTTTTCAACATCTTGAAGTTCAAGATAGTGCTTGTCCTTGTCTCCCTGTTGGTATTCTGTCATATTTTGTGGAAGGTCTGCACCCTCACCTCCGTTACGAGAAATGACTACTAAAGCTGTGTCTGAGAAATTCTTCGCATTTGCTAGCAATTCATCTGTGTATTTGTCTTGAGTTGGCTCATAGATATTGTAATCTCCACCATTGAGGGAGAAGATGTTGGTACCTTCTTTTTCTGGGAGGTTTTCTGTATAGAAATCGGTCAATTCACTGTTGACTTCAAAGCCAGCATTTTCAAGACCTTGTTGCAGATTAACGTTTTTAGACTCATCCGCAGCACCTGAACCAGATCCTCCGTAAGTAATGGCTACAGAAGAAATACCAAAGACATTGACCTTAGATGATTTTTCAAGCGGTAGGATCTGATTTTTGTTTTCAAGCAAGACAGTGCCTTCTTCTTGAATGGTTGTTACCAAAGATTTAGAAACCTCTTCTGCCTCAGCTATTTTTGTCTCATCTGCATAAGATGGCGCAAAATAGGTGTCAATCACATTGACAAACATATTGACAGCATAGTTAGCACCAATGATTATTACACCTAATAATGCCAAAAGTGAAGTAAAGATCTTTGATTTTTTGGAAACAAATGCCTTATTCTTCACACCTTTATAAATATAGTATGCGAATAAAGCTACGACTGCTAAACTAGCACATATTAAAACAATCTTTGCAATCCCTGCTGCATCCCATGCTTGATAGGAACTAGCATAATCTTCCGCAAATACCGTTACTCCGACATTTCCTATCAGAGTAACTAAACTTGCTAAACCAAGTTTTTTCCAAGCCTTCATAAGACTTCCTCCTAAACGTTTCGGCTTTCATGTAAGCCTTTTCTTTTTCTTGAGTCCACTATATCAATTAACATACTTAATGAAAACCCTTTCTTCATAATCTGTCATTTAACCTTCATAATTTGTAAATTGAGAAAAATAATCCTACTCTTGCTATTTTATCATTTGATTTTTCTAAAATATAGCTAACAATTTCATTTTAATTTTGATATACTGATAGAAAATAAAAGGGGGTGTTTTATGAAAATCGCGATTGTAGAAGATCAAAAAATCGAGCAAGAGAGATTGTCCAACTACATCAAAACCTACTGCCAAAAAGCTGGGATTGCAGTGGAAATCAGCTGTTTTAATGACGGTCTCCATATCACTAGTGACTATCAAAAACAATTTGATCTGATTTACCTAGATGTCGAGATGGAGATTATGGACGGGATGACCACTGCTCAAAAGATTCGGTCTGTGGATAAAGATGTTCTCATCGTCTTTGTGACCAATCATTCCCATGTCGCTATTCAGGGTTATTCTGTTGAGGCCATTGATTTTCTTCTCAAACCACTGAGCTCCTTCGTCTTTGAGGAACATTTTAAAAAAATTCTTAGAAAATTACCCGATAGCCAAGAGAAACAAAGTTTGTATATAAAAAGCAAACAGTCCACCGTAAAACTCTATCAAGAAGATATTGTTTACCTAGAAAGTCAAGGACATCAGGTTCACATCTACACAGTTGACGGTGGCCTAACGATTACCCATAATAGTCTCAAGAATCTCGAAGCCATGTTAGACAGTAAAGTGTTTGTACGAGCCCACTCAGCCTATATCATCAATCTATCCCACGTTCAAAAAGTGGAAGGTAGCCTTGTTTACGTCACAAATACAGCCTTGCCGATTAGCCGCCCAAGAAAAAAAGAATTTATGACAGCTCTAACCAACTTCATCGGAGATAGCCTACTATGATCAATTTCCCTGATATTCCGCGTTTCTATACTGCTCTAACAGAAAGCTTGGCCTGCCTACTGGTCTGTTCCTCACTTGTTTTGTCTGAAAAATGGTCACGCAAACAGGTACGCATCCTCCTGATTTTCCTCATACAAATCTTACTTCAACTATTGGCTGGCAAACTCCCCTTGCTTTTTTGGACTGTGGGAATGGGCATCAATATCGCTTGGATGTTTGTTTCCATTCGATTGCTTGGAGTTATCCACAAGAGGACTAGTCTCTATTTGACAGCAAAAGCCTTTATCATTGCCGAATTAGTAGCCTCCATTACTTGGCATCTCTACTGTTTGACGATTTATCAACAGCCTGTGGATAACTTGTGGACACAAGGGGTATTTCTGTTGATAACTTCTCTGCTTTCCTACTGGCTCATCTATCTACAAGATCGAAAAGTTCGCTTAGAAGAATTGGATAAATTCATTGAGCAGCGAGATGTGACGGTAGCCGTCTTTACAACCTTATCTATCTTTGTTCTCAGTAATATTGGCTTCATCCTCTCAGGCACGCGCCAATTTCAAGACTCGACCAGCATTTTCATTCTTCGGACAACCGTCAATCTCTCTGGTCTTCTGCTCCTATTCACCCAAGAATCTCAACAATACGATCGCTATTTACGGCAGGAATTGACTTCTATCAATAATATGTTCCAACTTCAATACAAGCAATACCAAGCCTATCGTGAAAACAGTGAGATTCTTGACCGTAAGGTCCATGATTTAAAGCATCAACTGGCCATCATTCAGCAAGAATCGGATAAAACAAAAAAGGAGAAATACCTAGAGGAAATGAGCGAGGTGATCCAAACCCTTGATGCCAAGATTGAAACAGGAAATCCCGTTCTAGATACCATTCTCAGCCAGAAAAATTATTACTGTTTGCAAAATGGAATCAACTTTACCTGTATTGTTCAGGGAGAACCCCTCCATTTTATGGATGTAATGGATATTTCAGCTCTGTTTGGAAATGCCATTGACAATGCCATAGAGGCTGTTGAAAAAATAGATAATCCTGAACAACGCTTGATTACTTTAAAGGTTGCCAGCCATCAGCAATTTCTCATCATTCGATTAGACAACTACGATACTTCTTCACTAGACTTATCCACAGGACAGCTCCCTGAAACCTCAAAAACAAATAAGGACTACCATGGATTCGGTCTTAAGAGCATGGAGTATGTTGCCAATAAATACGGTGGCAGTCTCACACTTAGCAAGGAAGATAATTGGGTGCAACTAAAAATCATCCTCCCCTTACAAGCATAAGAATAGAAAAATCCCGTTTAAAAGCGGGATTTTCTTTCTATTCGTCATTTAGAAACCGTCACTTGCTCCACATCTCGACCTTGACTCCGTTTTATAATCACATCAAGATAATCAGCCAAGAAACTTCTCGGTGATGCTGCTTGCAAGGTCTGATAGGCTTGGCTTGGAAATACTGTCTCATCAAGCCAAGTCTGATCCAATTTTTCTCCTGAAAAATAAGCACGATTGGCTGGCATGATAAATTGTGAAATTGCATCTGCCGTCTCGCCATCATACCAACGTTCATCGTTCAACACATTGTGGACCATGATGTCACTGGTATTGTCAAAGACGGTTTGTAAGTACTTTACGTGATCCTGCAAATTTGGATCACTAGGTTGGTGTTTTTCTGTCCACGAAGCCATATCAAGTTGAGTTTTTTGATAGTGAATGCTTGCATTACCAAGGCTCAATTGGCCGATAATTGCTGGATAAATAGAAAATGCACCATTGACCACTTCAGAATAGCTGACTTGCCCCAAGTCTTCTTCAACAATATTCTGAGAATGAGTGTGGCCTGAAAAACCAAATTGAATGCCATATTGATTGAACAAGGCCTTCAAATCGGCAGCATTATCCAAAGTATAGCCTTTTGAGAGCATGGCATGCTGTTGCAAGACATTGTGATGGACAACAGGTATCAAGCTCACTCCAGCTTCCTTGGCTGCCTGAAGCTGTACTTCTATCCAATCCAAGGTCTCTTTTTTGATACGTCCATTGGTTGGAGGAGCTCCTTTACCGTAGCCGTCAGAGTAGATGTTACTGTCTATCATCAGAAACCAAGCATTGGAAAATGGCTTGGCCAGATAGCTCAATGAGGCTTGATCACGACTGCTGGCTTGTTGATAGCCATGATCGTCAAATATATCTGAAAATTGCTGAGCGTTGACCTGATCTGTCACTACCTGCTGATCTCCCTTAAAAGCCCTAGCCCAGCCACTGGCAATATCATGGTTACCAGGAATGACCAAAACCTCTGTTCCTTTTTCTTCAATCTGGGTAAAATACTGCGCCAACTCAACCATGCTCTGCTTTTCACCATTGAGAGTCAAATCCCCACTGACTAGTAACAAGGACGGTTGCTCACGCTCAACCTGCTCAACCAAGGCCTCCATCCGCTCTTTTCCATAACGTAAATCCTTGCCAGCAGCTGTTTTTTCGATATAAGAAAAAGCCTCTCCATCATCAAATAAATCCTGTGATAAATAATGCAAATCTGTGATAATCCAAATTTTATCTTGGTCTCTTAATTCAGCCTCGACATAGGATTGCTGACGCTGGCCAGCAATAGCAGACCAAATCAAAAGAATGGCTACAATAGCTCCTAACAATAATACTATTTTCTTCTTCATACCTTAAAAGTATATCATCTTAGATGAATGACGACAATACAAAAAGAGGAGTTAGACTGTAGCCAACTCCTCATATTAAAATTTATTTCTTAGCAAATCCAGCTGCTTGTTCACCAGCCTGACGACCAAATACGATGATGTCTGCTACAGCATTACCACCAATACGGTTTTGACCATGAACACCACCAGTTACTTCACCAGCAGCATAAAGACCAGAAATTACTGAACCATCTGTTTTCAATACTTCAGTATTGGTATTGATTTTCACACCACCCATTGTATGGTGAACACCAGGTGCAACTTTAATCGCGTGGTAAGAACCAGTATTCAAAGCATGGTCCATACCTGATGTACGACCAAATGCCGCATCATTCTTATCTGCTACAGCCTTATTCCAAGTATCAAGTGTTGTTTGAAGTGTATCCGCAGGTAGGTCAATTTCTTTAGCCAAATCTGCAAGTGTAGCACCCGTTTTTACAAGACCTTTTTCTTCGTATTGAGCAATAGCTTTCACACGATCTTTCAAGGCATCATCAAAGATAACATAAGCATAGTTTGGCTCCAAGCTATTGATAGCCGCAGAAACTTTATCACGAGTTTCCAATTCGTTAACAAAACGCTCACCTTTTGAATTGACAAGGATAGCACCCTCACCACGAACAGCTTCCGTAATCAAGTAAGAAGTTTCTTGCTCAACAGTTGGGTGAATTTGGATTTGTTCCATATCAACAGTCGCAGCACCTTCTGATTCAGCAAGCGCAATACCGTCACCTGTTGAACCTTCTTGGTTAGTAGTGACATAACCTTCAAGTGCTGGATTGAATTTAGCAACCATATCTAAGTCCGCACCGAAACCACCTGTAGCCAATACAACTGCTTTTGCAGAAACTTTCTTAGTTTCACCAGCAATCTTCACTTCAACACCTGTTACAACTCCATCTTTATCTTGAAGTTTTGTAACATCTGCATTTACAAAAATTGGTACTTCACGTTCAACAAGATTGTGGTAAAGACCATTTACTAAGTAGCCACCAACAGCTGAACCATCTGCAGGACGGTGGGTACGTTTCTCGCTCATACCACCAGTTGTAGTTAGGTTGCTAAGAGTGATCCCCATTCCATCCAACCAGTCAATTGCACCAGCTGAGTTATCTACAAGGTAACGAAGTAATTCCGGATCATTTGTTCCTTTACCACCTTTAAGTGTTTCTTCATAGAATTTATCGTTTGAATCAGCAATGCCTTCCGCTTCTTGGAATTTAGTCTGTGAAGCATTCATACCAGCTGATGATTTAGCCGTATTACCACCGATTACAGGCATTTTCTCCAACAAAACAACACTAGCACCAGCATCTTTAGCTGAGATAGCTGCTGACATACCTGCACCACCTGAACCAACAACGATAACATCGTAGCTATCTTTCAACTCAGATGGATCTGTATAAACTTTCTCAGATGCACCTGAAACTGCTTCTTCTGAAGAAGACGAAGTTGAAGATGATGATGTAGCTGTCTTTTCAGACTTGCCTCCACATGCCACTAAAAACACAACAGCAAGTAGACTCAATAATAAGCCTAACCAAGCTTTCTTTTTCATGATAAACCTCCAATTTTTATCTGATATTAGTATTATACAAGATTGTGAAATGTTTTTCAATCTATTTTGAAATATTTTTCACAAACATGAACAAAAAAAATGTATGATATTCGCTTCATACATTCTTAAAACTATTTACTGCCCTTGAAGAGCTAAAAAATTCTCTATTTCAGATAGCGTTGCTTGACTCCCTTTACGAAGTATTCCAGATAATTTACCCGATTTATAATAGATTAAGCTAGGAACCGTAGCAAGACCTTGACTCTGTCGAAATTGTTGTATTTTTCCATTCGGATCCGACTCGCTATCTAAATAGTAGATCGTCGCATGTGATTGCTCTACTGCCTCTGTTAATTTAGGAACAAAATCACGACAATATGGACATGTCTCCCGGCCTATGTATAATATAAATTCTTCCTCATCTTGGACCTTTTGCTCCACTTCGTCTATCGAAATAGCCTGGTAACTCTTTACAGCCTTCACATAGTCTGATTCATTTGGCGTAGCCGCTGATTGAGATAGAAAGAAGGCCCCACCTACGACCAAAATAGCTAATAGCACTAGCAAAAAATACTTACGCCACATAATCCCTCCTAAAATACAGACAAAAAGCCCTTGTAAATAGGGCTTTTAAAATATCGATACAAATCTTAAAGCATTTTGTTGTAGAATTCTACGACAAGAGCTTCGTTGATTTCTGGGTTGATTTCGTCGCGTTCTGGCAAGCGAGTCAATGAACCTTCAAGCTTTTCAGCATCGAATGATACGAAAGCTGGACGGCCAAGAGTTGCTTCAACAGCTTCAAGGATAGCTGGAACTTTGATTGACTTCTCACGAACTGAGATAACTTGACCAACTTCAACGCGGAATGATGGGATATCAACGCGTTTGCCATCAACAAGGATGTGACCGTGGTTTACGAATTGACGTGCTTGACGACGAGTAGTTGCCAAACCAAGACGGTAAACAACGTTGTCCAAACGACGCTCCAAAAGAAGCATGAAGTTGAAACCAAGAGTACCTTGTTTGATTTTAGTAGCTTGTACGAACAAGTTACGGAATTGTTTTTCACCCAAACCGTAAGAGAAACGCAATTTTTGTTTCTCAGCCAATTGCAAACCGTATTCTGACAATTTAGAACGGTTGTTTGGTCCGTGTTGACCTGGTACGTAGTTACGACGTGCCAATTCTTTACCTGTACCTGTCAATGACAAGCCAAGACGACGAGCTTGTTTCCAAGATGGTCCTGTATAACGTGACATGTGTTATGTCCTCCTAAAATAAAAAATAATTATTGTAGGAAATAACGTTTTAAGCAAACCTGATTCGTGCAGGAGGCCTTCATCGAAACAGCAACGATTACTCTTCTTGCTGACCTTCTGTTGACGAGCTTCATTTTGCCCTGCTGTTATTTCGCACAAAGATTAGTATAGCACAAAAAAAAGGCTCTGTAAAGCCTTATATAGCGATTAATCCAAATAATGAATCAAAATCTTTTCTGTCAAAATGTCTGAGTAAGTATAAGATTCCACAAAGGTATTGTTTGGATCTTCAAATTCAACGATAAAGAGAGACTGATAAACCTCCACAATACGCCCCTGCTTATTCTTCTCACGCTTACGACCATTTTCAAGGGTCAACTCAACAATTTGTCCCTCATGGTCTTTAATATCTTGTTTGATTTGCTTCATTTTAGCAACATCTGTAAATGCATCACTCATTCTCTATCCATCCTCCCTCTTGGAAATACTTGCAAATTTATTGTATTCTTTTTGGAACATCAGTTCCACGGTACCACGCGCACCGGAACGGTTTTTTTCGATGATGACTTCAACCGTATTATTGGGAATACCACCGTCTTCCTGCTCACCGCGCTCATAGTAATCATCACGATATAAGAAGGCAACGATATCCGCATCCTGCTCGATAGATCCCGATTCACGAATATCAGACAGAACAGGTCTCTTATCCTGACGTTGCTCAACTCCACGAGACAACTGACTGAGGGCGATAACTGGTACTTTCAATTCCTTGGCCAAAATCTTCAACTGACGGGAAATCTCAGAAACCTCTTGTTGTCGGTTTTCACGACCTGTTCCCGTAATCAATTGAAGATAGTCAATCAAGATCAAGCCCAGATTGCCCGTTTCCTGAGCCAACTTACGTGAACGCGAACGAATCTCTGTAATCTTGATACCTGGTGTATCATCAATATAGATACTAGCCCGAGCCAGGTTAGCTTGAGCCACCATGTACTTATTCCATTCTTCCTGCGTCAAATGCCCCGTACGAATAGCCCTCGAATTGATAACTCCCTCAGAAGCGAGCATACGGTCAACCAAGCTTTCTGCACCCATCTCCAAAGAAAAGATGGCAACTGTCAAACCCAGTTTTGTACCGATATTTTGTGCAATATTGAGCGCAAATGCCGTCTTACCAACCGCAGGACGAGCCGCAAGAATAATCAACTCTTCCTCATGCAGACCCGTTGTCATGGCATCAAGAGCAGGATAACCAGTTGCAATCCCTGTAATATCCGACGTCTGCTTAGCACGAGTTTCAAGGTTGTCAAAGTTGATATTCAAGACATCATCAATCCGCTTGAAACCACTTCGACTGGCTCCCTCACTGACATCAATCAAAGCTTTTTCAGCATTGGCAATAATGTCATCTGAACCATCCGCACCCTCATAAGCTTGATTAACTGCATCCGTCAAACGGGCAATCAGTTTACGGAGATTAGACTTTTCAGCAACAATCTTGGCATAGAATTCCGCATTGGCTGCCGTCGGCACGGAACTAATGATTTCAGCCAAATAGGCCAAGCCACCAATATTTTCCAAATCACCATGGTTCACTAAATAGTTACGCATGGTAGTCGCATCAATTGCCTCATTTCTATCAGAAAGAGCAATCATAGCTTTAAAAATTAGCTTATGAGCATGTTTGAAAAAATCTTCAGCTTCGATGTATTCACGAACGAAGACCAGCTTGCCTTCATCAAGGAAAATAGCTCCTAATACCGATTGTTCAGCTAGAATATCCTGCGGTTGCACCCGCAATTCATCCAACTCTGCCAAGATCTCACCTCCTCACTGGCTAGATAAATAATTAAGCTTCCTTAATACTCAAATTAATGATGCCTGTTACATCTTGATAGATTTTAACTGGTACATCAATGAGACCAATCGCACGAATTGGGTGATCCAGCTGAATATGGCGTTTATCAATCTTGATGCCAAATTGCTTGTCCAATTCTTCAGCAATTTTCTTGCTGGTAATAGAACCAAAGGTACGACCATCTGGACCAACTTTTTCGACAAATTTCACTAAAGTAGCTTCCTCAGCCAGCTTAGCCTTGATAGCCTCTGCTTCTGCAATCATCTCTGCATGAGCCTTTTCCTTAGATTTTTCCTGACCACGAAGGGCGCTGATCGCTTGATTTGTTGCTTCCTTAGCCAAATTTTTCTTAATCAAGAAATTTTGGGCATAACCTGTTGGAACTTCCTTAATCTCACCCTTTTTACCTTGACCTTTAACATCTGCTAAAAAGATTACTTTCATATCTGTTCTCCTAATTTCCATTTATTTCTTCGCGGATTTTATCCGTCAACTTTTCACATACTTCTGCGATTGTCTGGTCATATACCTGAGCGGCAGCTAGGTTAAAGTGGCCACCTCCACCCATTTCTTCCATAATGCGTTGAACATTGATTTTACTATGACTCCTTGCAGAAATAGATACATACCCTTTGGTATTTCTTGTTATAACAAATACCGCCTCAATTCCTGCCATGTCCAATATTGTATTGGCAGCCTTGCTCGGAATAATATTATCGTATTCTTTAGTATCACCTGCACACACAATAACAACATTGGACTCAATTCTCTGCCCACTTAAAATCAGTTCATTGATTTGACGATATTCCTCAAAATCTGTCGCAGCAATCTGCTGAATTTCCAAGCTATCGCTACCACGAGTCCGCAAGTAACTAGCCACATCAAAAGTACGACTGGTCACACGAGATGTGAAATTTTTTGTATCAAGCATAATCCCAGCCATCAATAAACTAGATTGAATGCGATTAAGCTTATGGTGTTTGTCATTCTGGAACTGAATTAATTCCGTTACTAACTCACTCGCAGAACTAGCACCACTCTCTATATAAGTCAAAACTGCATTATTTGGGAAATCTGTATCGCGACGATGATGATCAACCACCACAACCTGGGTAAATTGTTCATAGAAATCCTTATCCAAAGTCAAGCCAATCTTTGAATGATCTACCATGATTAACAACGACTGGAAAGTGACCATCTTCATGGCTTCCTCAACCGTTAGCAAATTAGAACAATTTTCATCACTCAACTTCTTGATAGCACGTGCAATATCTGGTGCCATTTCATCTGGATTATACACCGTATAGGCATTGTTCATAATATTTTGAGCAAAGTACTGCATACCGACCGCGGATCCAAGCGCGTCCATATCTAAATTACGATGTCCCACCACAAAAACAGCATCAACCGATTTGAGTTTATCTGATACAGCAGTCATCATAGCACGAGTCCGCGTACGTGTTCGTTTAACGGAAGAAGCCGAGCCACCGCCAAAGAAAAGTGGCTGTTTACTCTCATCATTTTCCTTGACCACAACCTGGTCTCCACCACGAACCTCAGCCATATTGAGATTTTGGAGCGCAACCTGTCCGATTTGGTGATGATTTTCATTACCATACGCCAATCCCATACTCAAAGTCAAACCTAAATCTAACTTTTTAGCCTCCTCGCGGAACTTATCAATAACTGAAAACTTATTCTCTATCAATTTTTCCAACACAGCATAATCTGTAAAGAAATAGAATCGATCCATTGTGCCGCGTCGGTAGTAGATACCGTAATCATGGCAAAATTCCGAAACAAATTGAGCCAAGAAGGAATTGACTTGGCTGATTTGAGAATCTGTTACAGCATCCTCAAGCTCATCATAGTTATCAACTGAAATAATCCCTATAACAGGACGGCTTCCGATCAAACTATTTGTCGCCGAATACTCTGTTGACGCATCAAAAAAGTAAAATAACCCTTGATCAAAATCAACGTTAACAGCGTATCTCTTGCCTGAAAAGTTCGCATAAATTCGCTCCTCATCCAGACCAACGTCAATAATTTCACGTAGTTTTTTTTGATCAAACTCACCATTTTCTTGAGCAAAAATCAGCTCAGCAAAGGGATTAAACCATTCTACCTGATTACTATCTGGTCGAACTTTGATAACTCCCACTGGCATTTTATCCAAGAGCATCATCAAACCAGAATTGGCCTGATTATTGAGATATTCAATCTGTTCTAGCTCACTAAATTCATAAGAATGTTTTTGATAAATAAACAGCGCAATCAACACCAATAGGCTGATGAGTAGCGCAAAAACTGTACTGGCACCAATTGGAAAAAGTCGGTGGACAAGAGCCACCAACCCAAATAAAATGACACCTATCATGACAAAGTGAATTGTCGAAAATCGAAATCTTTTCATCACTAACCTCTGCCTGCCATTCTACCATAAATTCAGTAAAAAAGCTACTTTTCACATGATTTTAAAGTAGTTGACATATAGCTGACATATAGCTGACATACAGCGAAAAGAACAGCCTTAGTGACTGTCCTTTGATTTGTTTTTAGAAATGGAACGACTGCGTCCTTCCAAGTAAACCATGAGAATGGATATATCCGCTGGATTGACACCGGAAATCCGACTAGCCTGGCCAATGGTTTCTGGTGAAATCAGCTTGAATTTCTGACGAGCTTCCGTCGCTATGGAATCAATATCATCCCAGTCAATATCTGCTGGAATGCGTTTTTCTTCCATGCGTTTCATCTTCTCCACCTGATCCAAGGCCTTGGCAATGTAGCCCTCGTACTTGACCTCTGTTTCAATCAACTCAATGGTCTTGGCATCCAAGTCCTCTGCCGCAGGACCGATAAAGGCTACCGCATCTGCATAAGTCACATCTGGACGACGCATGAATTCCTTGGCGGTCAAAGCGTCTGTCAAGGGCTTGAAGCCCATAGCAACAACTTTTTCGTTAGTTTCCTTGATTGGCTTGAGTTTGATAGATTCCAAGCGTTTCATTTCATTGTCAAATTGATTTTTGTGAATCTGGAAAACCTGCCAGCGTTCATCATCTACCAGGCCGACATGACGACCAATCTCCGTCAGACGCATATCAGCATTGTCATGACGCAAAATCAAGCGGTACTCTGCCCGACTGGTCAAGAGGCGATACGGCTCCACCGTTCCCTTGGTCACCAGGTCATCAATCATAACACCGATGTAGCCGTCGCTTCGTTTCAAAATCAACTCAGGCTTACCCTGTACCTTAAGGGCTGCATTGATTCCAGCGATAATTCCCTGACCTGCTGCTTCTTCATAACCTGATGTTCCGTTGGTTTGACCTGCTGTAAAGAGCCCAGAAATCTTCTTAGTTTCCAGCGTCGCCCGCAACTGATGAGGCATAACCATATCGTACTCAATGGCATAGCCCGTCCGCATCATCTGAGCATTTTCCAAGCCTTTAATGGAGTGGATCAAGTCCTGCTGCACATCTTCTGGCAGACTGGTTGACAGCCCTTGGACATAGATTTCATCGGTATTACGACCTTCTGGCTCTAGGAAAAGCTGGTGGCGTTCCTTGTCGGCAAAACGCACAATCTTGTCCTCGATTGACGGACAATAACGGGGCCCAATCCCCTTGACAATCCCTGAAAACATAGGTGCCCGGTGGAGATTGCTGTTGATAATCTCATGGCTAGTCGCATTGGTATAGGTCAACCAGCAAGGGATCTGGTCCTGCAAATAATCCTCGTCCTTGGACAAGAATGAAAAGTGATTTGGCTTTTCATCGCCTGGCTGAATCTCGGTTTCGTCGTAATTAATGGTGCGGGCATTGACACGCGGTGGTGTCCCTGTCTTGAATCGACCGATTTCAAGCCCCAATTCTTTCAGATTATCCGCCAGCGTGATAGAAGCTAGGCTATTGTTAGGGCCTGACGAATACTTGAGGTCACCGATGATAATCTCGCCACGCAGGGCTGTACCCGTCGTCACCACAACCGCCTTGGCAGAAAATTTCTGGTTGGTAGCCGTGCGGACACCGATAACCTTACCATCCTCCACCAAAATCTCATCAATCATGGTTTGACGTAGGGTCAGATTTTCCTGACGCTCCACCGTCCGCTTCATCTCCGCTGCATACTCTGCCTTATCCGCCTGAGCCCGCAAGGCACGAACAGCTGGCCCCTTACCCATATTGAGCATCTTCATCTGGATATAGGTCTTGTCAATGTTGCGGCCCATTTCGCCACCTAGGGCATCGATTTCCCTTACCACAATCCCCTTGGCAGAACCACCAATGGAGGGATTACATGGCATAAAAGCCACCATATCCAAGTTAATGGTCGCAAGCAGGGTCTTACAGCCCATCCGACTAGCTGCCAATCCCGCCTCTACACCCGCATGCCCCGCACCGATTACGATGACATCGTAGTTTTCTGCAAATGTGTGTGTCATTTTTATTTCTCCTTTATGTTCATGATATGTTTGACTTGCCCATTCCAGTTTGGCAATTCTTGAGCCAGAAAAGCTGGTACGACATCTAGGTTGACAAGCTTGTCAACGTCAATCCATTCACAAGCTTGTTTCAAGCTTTCTTCAATCATCTCCTTGGGCAATTCTCCAATAGGCTCAACGATAAAATGAAATTCGATATTGTGAAAATCTATGCCTTCATGTGTAAACTGATTTTCAACGACAAAAGCTAGCTGGTTGACACAACTGTCAACTCCTAATTCTTCTTTGACTTCCCGAACAACCGCATCTTGTGCCGTTTCGTTGACTGCTATTGCACCACCAATGGTATAATAACGCTCCTTAGCGTCCTTGGTGAGAAATATTTTCCCATCTTTTATAATCAATGCAGTCGCCCGAACACCAAAAATCTGATTGTCAATTCTAGTCCTAAAATCCATTCTTCCTTCTCTTTTCTAAAATTTCTTCAAGATATGGAACTAAATTTTTCTTATTTTCATCGCGACTAGTAAACCATATAAAATCAGTATGCTCTTCTGGATCAAGAAGAATGGTTTTTACCTGTTCTGTAAGTGTTCCTTCATAGACCAGCCTTGTAAACACCGTCTGTTTTTCTTCATCAAACTGACTATCTTCATGGATAATGATCAGATTTTCCTTTTCTATCGAAATACCTGTTTCTTCAAAACACTCTCTCACTGCAGCATCACGGGGTAACTCATTCTCCTCGACACGACCGCCTGGAATGTCCCAATATCGGGGAAAAACATTGGGTTTGCCACGCTTAATCTGCGAACGTTGAATAATCAAGTGGCTGTCTGCAACAGTCAGCAAGACATGGGCAATCAATTTAACAGGCATGGTTTCCTCCGCTACTTTAGTTGTCTTTGTTCATAAAATGCTTTAGTTGTCCGTCCCATTTGGCTAGTTCGGTCTTAAGAAAGGCTGGATTGAGATCCAGTTTCTCTAAGTTCGCAAAAGTAACCCATTCACACTGGCGAACAGAATTCCCTTCTTCCAGATTGGGAGCTTGATTAGACAGCGGGGTAACTATATAGAGAAATTCAATCTGATGATAGGATTTCTCCTGTAAGGTGAACTGATTTTCAACGATAAATGCTAGTGGTCCAAGTTCCACCTCAATTCCGATTTCTTCTTGCATTTCCCGCAGGACAGCCTCTTCCGTCGTTTCACCAAGCTGAATAGCTCCACCTAAGGTGTAGTATTTCCCCTCAGGTGACTTAACAAGATATAACTTCTCATCTTGTACCACCAAGCCCGTCGCACGAACACCGAAGATTTGATTGTCGTGTCTCGTTCTGAAATCCATCTTCTCTCCCCAATCGCAAAAAATAGCCAAAACTCTCGAAAATTGCAGGACAAAAAAGCCTACAATTCCCATGAGCTTTGACCATCATGATAATTGTTACTCTTATTCTATCAAAAGATTTGTAGAATTTCAAATCTAGTGTTACGCTAACGTTTCAATATATTCTAAGCCCCAAGCCTCAACAGCATCCAGTACCGAACGAAATTTTTCGCCCATCTCAGTCAAGCTATACTCTACACGAGGAGGGACTTCTGCATAGACCGTGCGACTAATAATGCGATCCTCCTCCAATTGTCTAAGGTGCCTTGTTAACATGGTTTGAGTAATACCTGGAATCAGTCGCTGTAATTCATTGAAGCGTTTCGTTCCTGTACTGAGTTGGTAGATAATCACCAATCCCCACTTACCAGTCAAGACTTTTTGTGTTGTTGCAAAAGGGCAAATACCATATTCACTAACTTTTTTCAAAAAAATTCTCCTTTATTTATCACAATAGTATCACTTTTGATACCAACGAATGCAAAAGTACCTACTTGCATAATGGAATGCTTCAGCTATAATTGTACTATATCAAAAAAATTGGAGGACATCAAATGTCAACAAACTTGGAAATTTTTAATGCCTATAACAATGCTCTCATCGCTGGTGATTTTGCAGCTCTTTTTGAAACAATGGCTAATGACATTATCTGGCATCAACCCGGAAATCATTCAACATCTGGTGCTAAAATTGGTAAGGAAGTACTCGGAGCACATCTAGCAACTTTCGCCGAAAAAACAAATGGAACTTTCAAAGTAGTGACAAACTGGGTATCCGATAATGATACTCTTGTTGCCGCTAACGTAACATTCCTCGGTACTCGAACAGATGGTGAAGAACTAAACATGAATGGCATCGATCTTTTCCGTATGGAAGATGGCAAAATCAAGGAAGTTTGGCTCTTCTCAGCCGACCAAAAAGCCGAAGATGCTTTCTGGGGATAAGATAAAAAGCTTAGCATGAGGGTGCTAAGCTTTTATTTTTGATTAAATATACTGACAAGCAACCCCATCTTTGTAGGCCATGTCGATCATGCCACCGCCCAGACACTTTTGACCGTCGTAGAAAACAACGGCTTGACCTGGTGTGATGGCTCGTTGTGGCTCTGCAAAAACAACCTCTGCCTTGTCACCTTTTACCTTGACAGTTACTTGACTATCTGGTTGACGATAGCGGAACTTAGCCGTGCATTCAAGCGTGAATTCTTCAGGCATATCACGTGTAAAGTGCACTTGACTGGCCCGTAAAGAAGTTGACATCAAGGAGTCATGATAAAAGCCTTGGCCGACATAGAGGATATTTTTTGACAGGTCTTTCCCGACAACAAACCAAGGCTCATTGTCCCCACCGATTTGTCCTCCGATACCTAGCCCTCCCCGCTGACCAATGGTATAGTACATAAGGCCTGTATGCTCTCCCATATCACGACCGTCAACCGTCATCATCCGGCCGGGCTGGGCTGGCAAATACTGCCCTAAAAATTCTTTGAAGTTCTTTTCACCGATAAAGCAGATGCCTGTCGAATCTTTCTTTTTAGCCGTCGCCAAGCCTGCTCGCTCTGCTATTTCCCTCACCTGAGGCTTTTGTAAATGGCCGAGCGGAAACATGGTTTTCTGCAGTTGTTCCTGTGAGAGTTGGCTAAGGAAATAGGTCTGATCCTTGCCATTGTCTGCCCCACGTAGCATATGAACGGTGCCGTCCTCGTCGCGTGATATCTGAGCATAGTGCCCCGTCGCCACATAGTCCGCCCCCAAGTTCATAGCGTAATCCAAGAAGGCCTTGAACTTGATTTCCTTGTTACACATGACATCTGGATTGGGGGTGCGGCCAGCCCGATACTCTGCTAAAAAGTACTCAAATACGCGGTCCCAATACTCTTTTTCAAAGTTGACAGAGTAGTAAGGAATGCCGATTTGGTCTGCCACTGCAGCCACGTCCTTGTAGTCTTCTGTTGCTGTACAGAAGCCATTTTCGTCCGTGTCGTCCCAGTTTTTCATGAAGATGCCGATCACATCGTAGCCCTGCTCCTTGAGCAAGAGAGCCGTAACCGATGAATCTACACCGCCACTCATACCGACAACAACACGGGTTTTAGAATTGTCAATTGACATAATCTTCTCCCATCTTTTCGTAGAAATAACGATTTGAAGGTCGTATTCCAAAATTTGATTATCCAAAAACGATTGACGATTTTGAACAACTTGTATTATACCATACAAAAAGGGTAAGCGATAGGATTTTAACATAAGAAAACACATTCATCTAGGCATATTCTCTAACTGGAAAATTTGATATAATAGTACCAAGAAAAACGTGAGGATTACTATGACAAACTTAAAATTTCAGTCGGTCTTTGATATTATTGGACCTGTTATGATCGGTCCATCTTCTAGTCACACAGCTGGTGCGGTCCGCATTGGAAAAATTGTGTCTTCCATCTTCGGCGATGAGCCGACAGAGGTGGAATTTCAACTCTACAATTCCTTTGCCAAGACCTATCGTGGTCACGGTACGGATGTAGCCTTGGTAGCAGGTATTCTGGGCATGGATACGGATGATCCCCGCATTCCTGACTCTCTTGATATTGCAAGAGAACGAGGTATTAAGGTTTACTGGCGTGTCAACAAGGACAGCAATACCCCACATCCCAATACCACCAGAATCATCATAAAAAACGATAAAAAATCCATCTCAGCCACAGGCGTTTCCATCGGTGGGGGAAACATTCAAGTAACAGAGCTCAACGGTTTTTCTGTCAATCTCAATATGAATACGCCAACTATTATTATTGTTCACCAAGATGTCCCTGGTATGATTGCGAAAGTGACCGATGTCCTTTCTAAGTATGACATCAATATCGCCCAAATGAACGTGACACGTGAAAAAGCTGGCGAAAAAGCCATTATGATTATTGAAGTGGATGCTCGCCAATGTGAAAATTCTATTGCAGAGATTGAAAAAATTCCACACCTGCACAATGTAACCTTCTTCAACTAGAAAGAGAAAGACATGTTTTATACTATCGAAGAATTAGTTCAGCAAGCAGACAACTTTTCTGGTAATGTAGCTGAACTCATGATTGCTACTGAAATTGAATTGACCGGTCGCAGCCGCGAAGAAATATTGACAATTATGTCAAGAAACTTGACAGTTATGAAAGCCTCCATCATGGATGGACTTACTGAAAGCAAATCCGTATCTGGTTTAACAGGAGGTGATGCTGCCAAGTTAGATGCCTATATGAAATCTGGTAAAACCTTGTCAGATTCCGCTGTCCTATCCGCCGCAAGAAATGCCATGGCCGTTAATGAGTTGAATGCCAAAATGGGCTTAGTCTGTGCCACTCCGACAGCAGGATCTGCAGGCTGTCTACCAGCTGTGCTAGGAGTTGCTATTGAAAAGCTCAATTTGACAGAAGAACAGCAACTTGACTTCCTATTTACAGCTGGAGCCTTTGGACTAGTTATCGCCAACAACGCCTCCATCTCAGGTGCAGAAGGAGGCTGTCAGGCAGAAGTCGGGTCTGCCTCTGCTATGTCTGCCGCAGCATTAACTCTTGCAGCAGGTGGAACTCCCTACCAAGCCAGCCAAGCCATCTGCTTTGTCATCAAAAATATGCTGGGTCTGATTTGCGATCCCGTCGCTGGTCTGGTAGAAGTCCCTTGTGTCAAACGTAATGCAATGGGAGCAAGCTACGCCTTGGTTGCTGCCGATATGGCACTAGCAGGTATCGAATCCAAAATCCCCGTTGACGAAGTTGTCAATGCCATGTACCAAGTTGGTTCAGCCCTCCCAACTGCCTTCCGTGAAACTGCTGAAGGTGGCCTTGCAGCTACACCGACGGGTCGTCGCCTTGCTCAAGAAATTTTTGGAGAAGATTGACAATAGTGTAAACCAAAAAGGACCTTAACGGTCCCTTTTCTTATTGTTTCGTGAATGTTAGTTTCTCTAAGGTTGTATCATTGGCATCAATTTCTGTCAAAGTAAGAGTTGGACCATTCAAGGTATAACTATCTGCTTCGCCATCAATGTAGGCAAGTTTTTTATCTAAATCAAAGATAACTTGTTCAATATCTTGATCTCCGTCTTTGTCAACTTCTGTCAAGGTTGCTTGATTCCCTTTTACAGTCAACGTGTAGGTATCATTTCCAGATGTTGCTGTATAAGTACCATCTAGCTCAGAGGTGTCAACTAACTTTACACCGTAACTTGTTGCGAGTTGACTAGCAGAAGTTGTATTTACTGATGAGGCTGATGATGCATTAGCTTGTGCTATTACCTGTTGATTGTCATCATCATCTGCAATTCCAACTTGTCGCTCAATTTGGTTCTCCAAAGCCTCAAGTTTATTTTCATACACTTCTGCTGCGACAAAACCAATCGTTGCGAAGGTCAAGGCACCTACTGACAATAAGATAATTGATTTCTTACTCATGCCTGTAACCTTCTGTTTGACTGATTCCCAGACACCTGTTCTCTTACTTTCTACCACTTTAATAATTTCTTGTTGTTGATTGTTATTTTCCATTTTGTCCTCTTTTTAACTTGTTTTCTTCAGCTCTTGCTGATAAGTCTATTATAGAGGATAGGTTTTAACACTTTAGAGAAACTTTCTAAACAAATTCTAAACACTTATAAATTAATCATTAAGACGATAGCCTGCTCCCCAGACAGTCTCAATCAAATCGGCTCCCAATTTATCTCGGAGCCGATTGACATGAACAGCAACTGTCGCACTATCTCCAACATAGTCATATCCCCAAATGGTTTCAAACAAGTGATCTTTAGAGAATACTCGGTTAGGGTGTTTTGCTAGATAAACCAGCAATTCAAATTCACGATTGGGCAATTTGATTTCCTGACCATCCAAAGTCACTTTCCAATTATCCAAGAAAATAGTCATATTCCCAACTGTTAATTCATTATGATCATTATCCTTTTGAAAACGCTGGTAGCGAGCCAAATGAGCCTTTACACGCGCCACCAACTCCATGGGATCAAAAGGTTTGCTGATGTAATCATCCGCTCCCAAGCCTAGCCCTCTCACCACGTCCATAGTTTCTTGCTTGGATGTAACCATTAAAATAGGGAAATCCACCTTATCCCGTAAATCACGACAAAGATCGTAGCCAGTTTTATTTGGGAGCATGACATCCAGCATTAAAAGAGCATAATCCTCTTTTTTGAGTTGGTCCTCTACAAGACCACCGTCATGTACCAAATCTACTTGGTAGCCCTGCATTTCCAGATAATCTCGCTCCAAATAAGCAATCTCTACATCATCTTCTGCGATTAAAATCCGTGTCATTTCGTATCCTTTCTAGGTAATCTAAAGATAAATCGAAGACCTGGAGTCGCCTCAACAGATACCTGACCATCCAGTCTCTCCATAATATTTTTTACAATCGCTAACCCCAGACCATGGCCTTCTACTTGCTGTCTGGTATCGTCTTCCCTGTAAAATTCTTCAAAAATTAAGTCAAGTCTATCCTTTGCTACACCTTTTCCGTTATCTGTAAAAGTCCAAACAACTTCTTGCTCCTGCATTTGTCCAGTAATACTGATTATCAGGGGCTTTACAGCGGCATATTTTCGTGCATTGTCCACCAAATTATCTAGAATTCTACGAAATTGAATTGGATCAATCTCAACTGGCAATCCATCTGATACTTCCAAACTAAACCGAATGTCCTCATCTACTAATTCCTCAGTTTTCTCTCTTACATAGGACTGTAAAAAGATAGCCAAATCAAGCTGGACTTTATCAAATGGCATTTTATCTGTCTGCAATTGTGAAAAAGCAAATAATTTTTCCAGTAATTTCTCCATCACCTGAGATTTTTGATAGATAACAGTCAAATACTGATTGCGTTTTTCGTCCGTATTGGCAATACCATCCAAAATTCCCTTGGCATAACCTTTGATAGAAGTCAAGGGAGTCCGCAAATCATGCGAAATATCTGCGACCATCTGGGTTCGATTTTGTTCATACAGTCGATTTTTCTCACGGGCATCTAACAAAGAAGTCTGCATTTGATTGAACCCTTGGGTCAATTCTTCAAATTCCTTATCACCTTGATAGGTCAGAGGTACTGTATAATCTCCCTGCTGGATACGTTCTACACCGCTGTGCAATTCCTCCAAAGGACGCATGATGACATCTAGGAGACGGCGAGTAAAGAAGAAGTTAAGCACTACTACGACCACGATACCTATTCCACCAACTAACAAAAGCTGTATCAGGAAGGCTTGAAATTCTTGGTTTTCTTGCTGATCTTCCAAATCTTCTAACAAGGCATATAAATAATAAACTTGCCCATCCGTGGCGAGTTTACGGCTAATCACAATTTCTCCATCTACATAGGAGGTGTGAGTGGTTGATGATACTGTCACTCCCAATATCTCATCCGCATCATCTTTCAGATTTGAAAAGACAGCCTCACCATTACTTTCTACATAGAGTCGTGCATCATCCGATGCTAACTCATCTGCCAATACTGCAAAATCTAATCCCGAAAATTTTTCTAAACTCTGTTGGCTGCTTGCTGTCTTCTGGCTAGTGGACTGCCATGTTTCTTGGTTACGATAAATACTATTAACCACATAAACACTTACCCCCAGCATAGCAACCAAGGAAAAAATAAGCATAATCATATTTAATCGAAAAATTCGTTTTTGTAATTTCATAGTTCTTCTTTTCTAGTCAATTTTTTCACAATTATAAACAAAACAACCCTAACTGTAAAGCTAGACAACTTTCAACAATAGAAAAAAGTCTAGCATCGTGCTAGACCTCTTCTAATTTATCTTAGTACCAACCATTTGCCAACCAGAAAGCCTTGGCTGCAGACCATGAACCATAGCGACTAGCAACATAAGCATCTGCTACGCGCTCTTGGTTTTCTGGTGAGTAATCACCATTCAAGTAGGTATTTGTCAACTGGTAACGACCAATGTAGATACCGTTACGGGCATCATAGCTACCGCTTGATTCCTTCATTGCAATCCATTCTTTTGCTGCTGCATCCTCAGCACTCAAATTTGAAGAATAGGTGCTAGTTGTTGCAGTAGAAGTTGATGATGTTGTTGATTGAGTTTGTTCAACTGAACTCTCTACTGCCTTCACTGCCACATCACCCAATTCGATAACTTGACCGACATGGATAAAATCTAAGTCGGTAATCTTATTCTGCTCTGCTAATTTTTCAACAGTAGTATTGTGTGTTTCAGCAATTTCAGACAGGGTATCACCAGACTTTACAGTATAGGTTTCTGCACTGACTACACCCGCAGTCAAAAGGGAGATTCCCGCTACCAAACCAGCAATAGTTGTTTTTAAGTTTTTCTTTAATGTAATGTTCATAATAGTCACATTCCTTTCTGTCATGTGTCTATCATACCCTCTAACTATTACTTAGACTTTGTGAAATTGTTACAAATATTACAGACAAATTGAGATTAGACAATAAAAACGCTATTTCTAGCGTTTTTTACTCATTTTTTCAATATAAATAAGAGTCCAGCTAAAGCTAACATAACTAAAATTGCTAACGTATCTGCTAACCTCCATTCCAAAATCCGGTACTTGGTTCTCCCATCTCCGCCTTGATACCCACGCGCCTCCATCGCCGTTGCAAGAGCATCTGCCCTCTTAAAACTTGATGCGAACAAGGGAATCAAAATAGGAATAACTGACCTTACCTTCTGAATAAGATTTCCCTCATTAAAGTCCACTCCACGAGCTCTCTGAGCATTCATAATCCGAGTGGTATCATCCATCAAGGTCGGTACAAAACGCAAACTCATGGACAACATCAAACCAATTTCATGCACAGGAACTTTAAATTTCTTCAAAGGTGCAAGACCTGATTCAATACCATCTGCCAAGCTAAGGGGTGTCGTCGTCAAGGTCAACAAGGTCGAGAAGAAAATAATCAAAACAAAGCGAACAAAAATAATCGCCGCCTGTTGCAAACCCTCAACTGATAATTTAAAAATCCAAAATTCCCATAAAAGTGTCGCTCCAGGTGTAAAGAAAACCTGAAAGAAAGTTGTAAATAGAATAATTCCTATCATCGGTTTCAAACCATTAATAAAAAATGATAAGCGAATACGAGATAAAACAACCATTCCTAAAACAAATGCTATCAACAAGGCATTGGTGACCAAATTATTGGCCCAAAAAATCATCAATAGAAATCCAAACATTGCTAAAAGCTTACTTCTTGGATCCAAGCGATGAATAATTGAATCCCCAGGAATATAGCGACCTAAAATTAATTTATCCATGTGTCACCATCCCCGTAAATTCTTCAATTGTAATAGGAAGACGTTCAAATACAAAGCCTCTTCTCTCCAAATTAGCTGCAAACTTAGTAATCTTAGGTACTCCCAACTGAATACTCTCTAAAAAATCTACCTCTTGAAAAATATCAACTGGTTTACCAGAACGGACTAGCTTTCCCTTTTCCATAATGTAAACAAAATCAGCATAGTTAGCCACATCGTCCATCAAATGAGTTACCAAAACGATTGTCATGCCTGATTCATGAAGCTTTTTGAAAATATCCATCAATTCCTGACGACCCGCAGGGTCCAAGCCAGCTGTTGGTTCATCCAAAACTAAGATACTTGGTTCCATTGCCAGAATCCCAGCAATAGCCACCCGACGCATTTGACCACCAGATAGTTCAAAAGGACTACGCTCAAACAAGCTTTCATCAATTCCAACCAAGGCCAACTTTTCACGCGCAATCGTTTCAGCCTCTTCCTGAGAAACTCCGAAATTTTGTGGACCAAAAGCAACATCTTTCAAAACTGTCTCATCAAACACTTGACTTTCAGGAAATTGGAACACCAGCCCCACTTTCTTCCTTACTTGCTTAATATCCTTATTTTCAGACGTCGCTGTAATCACAACATCATCAATGACTACTCTTCCTTCTGTTGGTACATTTAATCCATTCAAGAGTTGTAAAATCGTTGATTTGCCCGAACCCGTATGCCCAATAAGGGCCGTGTAAGAGCCATCAACAATCTCCAAATCCACACCAAAAAGCGCACGCCCCTCAAAAGGAGTGCCAGCTTGATAGGTATAGCTTACTTCTTGGAGATCAATTCCCATAAAGTTTCCTCTAATTCTTCCTCTGTAAAATAGCGGAGCGGTAAATCAAGTCCAGTCTGGCGCAAAGATGAAGCCAGTTCTGTCGTAAATGGTCTATCCAAGTCTAAATCTACCAAATCTTCTCGCATAAATAGTTCATTTGGAGTGCTAATTGATTCAACCTGTCCATTTTTCATCACGATAACTCGGTCACTCAATGCAACCTCATCCAAATCATGTGTTATAGAGATAACCGTCATACCATGACGCTCCTTAATTTCACGGACAATCTTAATCAAGTCGAGACGACCTTCTGGATCCAACATAGACGTAGCCTCATCCAAAATAATAATTTTTGGACGCAAGGCAACCACTCCAGCAATCGCCACCCTCTGCTTCTGACCACCAGATAAACGAGCAGGCTCACGTGTTTTGAAATCAGTCATTCCAACTAATTCCAAAGCTTCGTCAACTCGACTACGCATCTCCTCCAAAGGGATTCCCTGATTCTCTAAACCAAATGCAACATCATCTTCAACTGTAGCGCCTACAAATTGGTTATCTGGATTTTGAAAAACCATACCAATCAAGCGTCGCTTATCCCATACATTATCAATGGTTAAGGCATCACCGTCAATATAAATATCACCTGATTCAGCTTCCAACAAACCATCAATCAAACGAACTGTTGTTGATTTACCCGAACCATTATGTCCAATAATAGACAACCATTCTCCCTGTTTCACGTGAAACGAGACATCATTTAGGGTATAGCGCTCATCCTCTTGGTCGTATTTATATTTAAGATTTTTTACTTCGATAATATTTGTCATCATTTAAAAGTATCTTTGAATAAGTAAGAGGCACCCCTGAAATAATCATAGCCTGAATATAGGGTGAAGAAAAGTGCAATATAGAGTGTTATTTGCCCCACGACGTTCCAGTGTAAGAGCAGGAAAATAACCGCAAACATCTGTGAAAATGTTTTGATTTTTCCTGGCATAGCCGCAGCTAGAACTGTTCCTCCATTTTCCACCAAGAGTAGACGAAGACCTGTCACTGCCAATTCACGACAAATAATAATTGCAACTACCCAAGCTGGGGCAAATCCAAGCTCTACAAGCATGATAAACGCCGTCATCACCAAAATCTTATCTGCCATCGGATCCGCAAATTTTCCAAAGTTTGTTACAACCTGCCATTTACGAGCCAAATAGCCGTCTAGATAATCCGTAATACTAGCTAATGCAAAAATAAGTGCTGCCAACACATGACTAATTGTTGAATCCCAAACGGTCAGTAACAAGATAAAAATTGGGATTACCAAAATCCTACCTATCGTCAATGCATTGGGAATATTTTCTTTTTTCATTCTAATACCTTTATTGCCCTTATTCAAAATTTAAAGTGACCGACCCTGTATCGGCTGTCAGAGCTGATATATCTAACTTTTGGCCACCTACACTTACCTCTACTCCTTTGACAACACCAAGAACAAGTGTAGTAGAAGTCACTCCTTCTTCAATAGTAGTAGTTACTGTTGGATTATCAGGTGTTAGTGTAACGCCCCCCTCTAACAAGGTGTCAGAAAGGCTGATCCAACTCGTTGTATTTTTTGCTGTTACAGTTACTTCTACTGGATAAGTCACTGTTTTAAGGGTCGCAACAATGTTAGAACCTGATCCTGAAATAGTCACATTTTCTGTAGCGGAACTACTTGAACTCGTTGAATTTGACTGCGCCTGCTCAGTAGAACTCGTCTCTGTGCCACTACTTGCTTCAGATACAGATTGCTCAACTATACTATATGACGTTGTAGTAGGCGTAATAGATGCTCTATTTTGGAGCCTGCTATGAACAATATAAGTCACAAAAATAATTATCAAACCCGTCGCAAGTAATAAGTAAATCAACGGAAGATAAGAGTTCTTTTTACGTTTACGAACCTTATAGCTTCTTTTCAATTCTGAAGATCGGAGTTCTTCTTCTCCATCTTCATAATATTTCACTAAACTATTGGTCTCGTAAGCATCCAGTAGGACATCTGCATCTAATTCCAAAGCCTCAGCATATGCTCTTAAAATAGAATGAACATCATCTGAGTTTGCAATAAAATCAAAATCATTGTATTCAAGTGCCTGCAAATATTTAGCTTGGATTTTTGTTATCCGTTGCAAATCAACGAATGTCCAACCCCGTCCTTCTCTAGCTGTTCTAAGTACTTCCCCTATACTCTTTTGTCTCATAATACCCTCTCTCTATCGCTCATCATGTACAGTATACTATTCTAACAAAATTCCAAGGAAATTTCGACGGGTTGCGCCCACTTATTTTGGAAAAATCGTGAAATCTGTCATATCACAGTGATCAATAAAGCGACGACCTGCCTCTCTGATGTCATCTAACTGAAGACTTTGTATCATTTGAGGTATATCAAAAACATTTTCATATTCTGAATACTGAGAAACAAAGTGACTAGCTGTAAACTCAAGAGAATTTAAGCTACGAATAAAATCTCCATACATCTCGTTTTTCAACAATTGTAAATGATCCTCTGTCACATCTGCATCATCCTCAAATTTCCTAAGTGCTTTCATCAGTATACTAGAAAGCGTAATGGGTTCTTGAGTATCTCCCGAGATAATCAAATAGTGGTACTCAGGTGTAACCTCTAATTGGAACTGGAAAGAAGAATCAATTTTTCCCTGCTCGTATAACTGTTGGTATCGTTTTGAAGTCCAACCAAACAACATGGCAAATAAAAATTGTAAACTGAGCCGATATTTCTGAATAGTCTCCTTATCAACCTCGTCATTTCCCCGTAAACCAACAGCCAATTTTGGGGTAGATACTTCAAATTGTTCTGAGAGATGCTCCTGTATCGGCAACTTTTGGACACCTGCCAATTCAAACGACTGAGCTGGATTATCCATCTGAGCTACTTGATAACTTGAAATTTGTTTCCAAACTGCCTCTAAATCAAAATTACCAATAACGAATAAATTCATGTTACTTGGATGATAAAACACATCAAAATTCTCATGTAAATCATCCGCAGTAATTGCAGCAATTGATTCAACTGTCCCTGCTATATCATAGGCCAAAGGACTTTCTGGATAAAGCGATGATAAAATTCCCGTAAACAAGCGATAATCTGCATCATCTTGATACATCTCAATTTCTTGTTCAATAATCCCCTGTTCTCTTTCTACATTGTCTTCTGTAAAATACGGTTCTCGAACAAAAGATTGTAAAAGTGATAGAGACTCCAATACTTTCTGAGTCGTTGAAAATAAGTAACTAGTCTGTCTAAAACTGGTATAAGCATTTGCGCTTGCTCCCAATTTAGCAAACTCATTCATAATATCCTCTTCATTCTCAGTTTCAAACAGCTTATGTTCTAAAAAGTGTGCAATCCCTGCAGGATAAACAACACTATTACCATTAGCCAATGTAAATCGAGTATGAATACCCCCAAAATTGGTCGTTAGAATTCCATATGTCTCATGGAAATCTACTTTAGGAAGTAAAACAACTGTCAACCCATTGTCAACTTTCCCATAAAAGACAGATTCTTTCATGTAAGGATACTTCTTCTCAACTAACTTCATTCTTCTGTCCCCTCCATAAAGTAAACAGCCTGTAAATTAATCATCTGTCCTACTCGAATGACATCGTCTATTGATACCGATTTGATAGCCTCAATCCAATCTAGCCAACTTAAATTTCTATTTCCTAAGGTAACTTGATTATATACTTGTTCTATCAAATTATTCTGCCTATCTTGAGCCAAGGTTGCTGAATGAATCAACATGTTTTTTGTCAACTCTAATTCTTCTTCTGTAAATTTACCACATTTTAAATCAAGTAGTTGTTTACTAATTAACTTCATTACCCTGAGTCTATTTTCGCGGCTAATTCCAGCATAGACCTTCAGCATTCCTGAAAAAATAGAGACCTGACTTCCAATTGTATAGGCCAAACTTTCTTTCTCACGAACATTCATAAATAATTTCGAATGGGAGAAAGCACCTAGTAGACCATTAAATACCATCAAAGCTGGATAGTTTACATCATTGTAAACCACCTGTAAATGATATGCCAATTCCAAAATGGACTGCCTTGCCTGTTTACGCTCGATTTTTTCTTGCGTTATGTTTGAGTATTCCTGATGATATTCTAACTCTAATTTTGGATTTCTATAAGTAAAACCAAAATCTTCAAGTTTTCTTTTGACTTGCTCTCTGTCAACCTTCCCTAAGACAAATATATCAATTTTATCCATACGCAACATATTCCGATAAATCTGAAAGGTTGATTCTGCTGTTTCTTTTTCAACCAAATCAAGCCTACCGACGCGTGGAATTTGAAGAGAGGGATCTTTATAAAAAAGCTTACTCATTTCAACATCTGCATGATAAAAATTATCTTCTATCTCTGACTGAAGAAAATTGATTAAATTCGTTTTTTCAACCTCGAAAATCTGGCTATCAAATCCTCGTCCCTTTTTCAGTGGTCTAAATATACACGTGTATAAAAAATCAAGAATCTCTACTGTAATATCCTCATTTTCTGGCAAGTGACGAGGACTGACATATGAAATTGTCACATCTACACAGTGCACCCTACCACGTTTTGAAACTGAGGTCGAGAACTGAGCACCATACAATTCTGCCAATCTTCTCCGAACAGCCTGAGCAGTCTGAAATTCTTGGTTACCCATTTCAAAAATATTTGCAACTAACACACGACCAGCAACGGTAGCCTCACTCATTTCAGCTGCAAAGCGAATACGTATACGATTTGTCGTAAACTGATCTGTATCAATAAAATGAAGATCTACTCCCTCTTGTAATTTCATCTTCTTCCTCTTTCAAACATTGTACCTTCCATTATACCATTTTGTGATATAATATTCTGTAACGAGGTGACTTATGGAATTTAAATTATTTGATGACTACATCACATTACAAGCATTATTAAAAACGACTGGTATTCTCCATTCAGGAGGGGCCATTAAAGGATTTTTAGAAGAAAATACCATTCTTTTCAATGGAGAGGATGAAAAAAGACGCGGTAAAAAAATCCGTGTCGGAGATGTTATCACACTCCCAGACCACAACACCAGCATCACAATCGTCGCACCTAGTGCAGAAGAAATACAGCAACACCAAGAAGATCAAGCTGAAAAAGAACGTGTGGCTGCAATCGTTAAAAAGTTAAATCAAGAAAATAAAAAGAATAAGAAACAGGTAAAAACTCCTAAAAAAGCAACTAAAAAGACTGAAAGAAAACCTGTTCGTTTCCCTGGTATGTAGACATGTGGCTAGAACGATTAGAGTTACAACATTTTCGCAATTACAACCAATTAGATATTGAGTTCCACAAAGGGCTCAATGTCTTTTTAGGCGAAAACGCCCAAGGAAAAACCAATATTCTAGAATCTATCTATGCTTTAGCTTTAACACGAAGTCATCGAACACGGACAGATAAGGACCTGCTACAGTTTCAAGAAAAGGAATTATCTATTTCTGGTTTACTCCATCGCACAAGCGGTAAAGTTCCCCTTGACATTCACTTGACAGACAAGGGGCGAGTGACCAAGGTCAACCATCTCAAACAAGCCAAGCTTTCCAACTATATCGGCCACATGAATGTTGTTCTCTTCGCCCCTGAAGATTTACAGCTGATAAAAGGTGCGCCTGCTTTGAGAAGAAAGTTCATCGATGTCGAGCTCGGGCAAATCAAACCACTCTATCTCTCTGACCTATCGAATTATAACCACGTTTTAAAACAAAGAAATACTTACCTCAAATCTACAGATAAAATTGATGAGAACTTCCTATCCGTGTTAGATCAGCAACTTGCTGAATATGGTAGTCGTGTTATCCAACATCGTATTGACTTTCTAAAGAAATTAGAGGAATTCGGAAATAGAAAAGTTCAAGAAATATCTGGCAATCGGGAAGAATTGACAATCGAATACAAAACCTCAATCGAATTGACAGATGATGTCAATTTAATTGACAAATTCTTGACGGAATTGGAAAGGTGTCGCAAACGTGATTTATTTAAGAAAAATACAGGAGTTGGACCACATCGAGATGATGTAGCTTTCTTTATAAATGGAATGAATGCCCATTATGGTAGCCAAGGTCAGCACCGCAGTCTCGTTCTGTCACTCAAACTGGCTGAAATTGAGCTGATGAAGGAGGTCACACGAGAATACCCAATTCTACTCTTAGATGATGTTATGAGTGAGCTAGATAATAATCGTCAAATCAAACTACTAGAAACTATTACAGATACGATTCAAACATTTATTACAACGACCTCTTTAGACCATTTACATAAGCTACCTGATAGTTTAAAAATCTTCCATATTGAGTCTGGTAAGGTTACTGAGTCAGAATAAGATTGTTTACACTATTGTCAATAAAATTTACAAAAAAGTAAAGACCCTGTCAAGAGGGTCTTGTTTTTGTTTACTGTACTGAATAGTTTGGAGCTTCGTTTGTAATTTGAACATCGTGTGGATGGCTTTCTTTCAAACCAGCACCTGACATTTCGATGAACTGAGCATTTTCATGCAATTCATTCAAGTTACCAGCACCTACATAACCCATACCTGAGCGAAGTCCACCAACCATTTGGAAAATCATATCTGCAACAGAACCTTTATAGGCTACACGTCCTTCAATTCCTTCTGGAACAAGTTTATTGGCTTCATTTACAGATGCTTGGAAGTAACGGTCTTTTGAACCTTGTTTCATGGCAGCGATAGAGCCCATACCACGATAGGTCTTGAACTTACGACCTTGGAAGATTTCTGTTTCACCTGGTGCTTCATCTGTACCAGCAAACATAGAACCAAGCATAACGGCATGACCACCCGCAGCAAGTGCCTTGACAATATCTCCCGAATACTTGATGCCACCGTCAGCGATAATGGTTTTACCATATTCACGCGCAACACCAGCTGCATCATAGATAGCTGTCACTTGTGGTACACCGACACCTGCGATGACACGTGTTGTACAGATTGAACCTGGGCCAATACCGACCTTGACAACATCAACACCAGCTTCATAAAGAGCACGAGCTCCTTCAGCTGTGGCAATATTACCGGCAATCAAGGTACGAGTTGGGAAGTGGTCACGGATTTCTTTAATCTTACGAAGAACACCAGCTGAGTGACCATGAGCAGTATCGATAACAATGGCATCTGCACCCGCTTCAAAAAGGGCTTCTGCACGTTCAAAAGTATCAGATGTGACACCGACAGCACCTGCAACCAAAAGACGACCAAATTCATCCTTCGCAGCATTTGGGAACTCAATCACTTTCTCAATATCTTTGATGGTAATCAAGCCTGACAAACGACCATTTTCATCAACCAATGGCAATTTTTCAATACGATGCTTGTGAAGAATAGCCTCTGCAGTCGCAAGATCTGTTCCAACTGGCGCTGTTACCAAAGCATCGCTTGTCATGTTTGTCGAAATTGGCTGTGAGTAATCTGAAATGAAACGCATATCACGGTTGGTGATAATACCGACCAACTTACGATTTTCTAATGTTTCAACGATTGGCACACCGGAAATACGATAAGTAGCCATCAATTTCTCAGCTTCAGCAATGGTGTGTTCTGGTGTTAAGAAGAATGGATCGATAATGACACCATTTTCAGAACGTTTTACCTTACGCACCTCATCAGCCTGCTCTGCAATGGACATATTCTTATGGATGACGCCCAAACCACCTGCACGCGCCATAGCGATAGCCATTTTGCTATCTGTTACTGTATCCATGGCAGCAGAAATAATCGGAAGATTAAGGGTCAAATTTGGTGCTAATTGTGTTTTTAAATCAATATCATGTGGTAATACATGACTTTCAGCCGGAATAAGTAATACATCGTCGAAAGTAAAGCCTTTTTTCAAAAATTTAGTGTCCCAGTTTGACATTTTCTTCCTCTTTTCTTATTTAATATGTAGCGTGATTGCTATTTGTATTTTAATTATGATAACATTTTGAAATCATTTGTCAATCATTATTCGCTTTAATATCATCATTCCTAAAAATTCAGAAAATTCTATTCAGTTTTATATATAAAATTCGAACGTTTGTTTTTTGCTACGTCGTAAAATAAATGAAAAAAGCAACATTTTCTCAACATTGCTCTCTCATTGTTAACCTTATTTAAAATAGTTAATTCCCATAGCAGATTTCACTTGGTCAAGAGTTGTAGCAGCAACTTGGCGAGCTTTTTGGCTACCTGCTTCCAACATTGCATAGACCTGTCCCATGTCTTTGGCAAACTCGATTCGACGTTCACGGATTGGTCCCAATTCACGTTCTAAAATGTCAAGAAGATAGCGTTTGGTTTTCACATCACCCAAGCCACCACGTTGGTAATGTTCTTTCATGGCTTCAATCTCAGCCTTATCTTCTTCACGTCCGAAAACATCAAGATAGTGGAAAACCATATTTCCTTCAATCTGACCTGGGTCTTCTACACGAATGTGGTTTGGATCTGTGTACATGGACATGACTTTCTTTTTGAGTGTATCCATGTCATCGGCTAAGTAAATCCCATTTCCAAGTGACTTAGACATCTTGGCATTACCGTCCAAACCTGGCAAGCGACCAGCTGCCTCATTTTCAGGATAGATCCCCTCTGGCTCCACCAAAATATCCGTCTGATAAGCATGGTTAAAGCTACGAACGATTTCACGGGTCTGCTCAATCATCGGTTTCTGGTCATTTCCTACAGGGACAAAATTTGCCTTGAAGGCTGTAATGTCCGCCGCTTGTGACACAGGATAGACCAAGAAACCAGCTGGAATTCCTTCACCAAATCCCTTCTGAGCAATCTCCGTCTTAACCGTTGGATTGCGTTCTAGACGTGCAACAGATACCAAGTTCATGTAGTACATGGTCAACTCTGCCAATTCAGGAATTTGACTCTGGATGAAAATCGTTGTCTTAGCTGGATCAAGTCCTGCCGCTAGATAATCTAGTGCTACGTTTCCAACGGATTCAACAATCTTTTGCGGTTCCTTTGCATGATCTGTCAAAGCTTGTTGGTCTGCTAAAAAGACAAAAAGTTCATGTTGACCTGCATCCTGTAATAAAACACGATTTTTCAACGAACCAACATAATGTCCAATATGTAATTTGCCTGTTGGACGGTCTCCTGTTAGGATAATCGGTTTACTCATAAAATATTCTCCTTTTACATAATAAAAGCCCACGCACAGAAAACTGTGCGAGGGCGTCAAGGACACGGTGCCACCTCACTTATAAGCATTAAATAAGCTTACATCTTTTTGCACATAAGGCCTGCTAGCCGAATCCTTATTTATTCAGATTCTATTCACTCAGTCCATTCATAAGCGACTCTTGTTTGTTTCCACCAACCACAAACTCTCTAAAAATTATCCACTTACTACTCTTCTGATTGATTCCTATTATAACCGCAAAAAATTAGAAAGTCAAGCTGACAAAGCCTTGACGATACTGTCTAAATTAGGGATAATAGAAATTGCTTTTATAACACTAACCAAGGAGAATATATGAAAGAACGTATAAAGGACTTTATCTCTGTCACACTCGGATCAGTTGTCATGGCCATTGGATTTAACAGTTTTTTTCTAGAGAATAATATCGTATCTGGTGGGGTCGGAGGTTTAGCAATCGCACTCAATGCTCTTCTGGGGTGGAGTCCGTCTGACTTTGTCCTCTACTGTAACATCCCTTTATTAATCATCTGTTGGTTGTTCTTAGGAAAATCTGTATTTATCAAAACTGTCTATGGTGCTGTCATTTATCCTCTTTGCATCAAGTTGACAGCAGGTTTACCCAACTTGACAGAAAATCCTCTCCTAGCTGCTATTTTCGGTGGAATTATCCTAGGTTTTGGACTTGGGCTTGTTTTCCTTGGAAATTCTTCTACTGGTGGGACAGGTATTCTTATTCAATTTATTCACAAGTACACCCCTTTATCATTAGGTCTGACAATGGCTATTATTGATGGTATTATCGTTGGTCTTGGATTTATTGCCTTCGATACTGATACTGTTATGTACTCGATTATTGCCCTAATGACCATTACTTATATTGTCAACCGCATGATGTCTGGTAACCAATCTTCTCGAAATGTCATGATTATTTCTCAAAAATCAGAAGAAATAAAAGACTACATCACAAAAGTTGCTGATCGCGGTGTGACAGAGCTCCCAATTATCGGTGGCTTTACAGGGGTTGACAAGCGCATGTTGATGACCACCATCTCTATTCCAGAAATGCAGAAACTGGAGACAGCGGTATTAGAAATTGATGAAACTGCCTTTATGGTTGTTATGCCTGCGAGTCAGGTGCGTGGACGTGGCTTCAGTCTTCAAAAAGACCATAAACATTATGATGAAGATATTTTGATTCCAATGTAATTCATTGAAAATTCAAGTTCTTTCTAGTACAATAAAACTAATAGACAGAAATAGAGGAGAAACTATGCTTACAGTATCAGACGTGTCGCTTCGCTTTAGCGACCGCAAATTATTTGACGATGTCAATATCAAATTTACAGCAGGAAATACCTACGGTTTGATTGGTGCAAACGGGGCCGGTAAATCTACATTTTTAAAAATTCTTGCTGGTGACATCGAGCCATCAACAGGTCATATTTCACTTGGACCAGACGAACGCCTTTCTGTGCTACGTCAGAACCATTTCGACTATGAAGATGAGCGCGTGATTGACGTTGTTATCATGGGGAACGAGCAACTTTACAGCATCATGAAAGAAAAAGATGCTATTTACATGAAGGAAGATTTTTCTGATGAAGATGGTGTTCGTGCTGCTGAATTAGAAGGTGAGTTTGCTGAACTTGGTGGCTGGGAAGCTGAAAGTGAAGCTTCTCAATTGCTCCAAAACCTCAACATTTCAGAAGACCTCCACTACCAAAACATGAGCGAATTGACCAACGGTGAGAAGGTTAAGGTCCTCTTGGCTAAGGCCCTCTTTGGTAAGCCTGATGTTCTTCTTTTGGACGAACCAACCAACGGTCTCGATATCCAATCTATCAACTGGCTCGAAGATTTCTTGATTGACTTTGAAAATACGGTTATCGTTGTATCCCACGACCGCCACTTCTTAAACAAAGTATGTACCCATATGGCCGACCTAGACTTCGGTAAAATCAAGATTTTCGTTGGTAACTATGACTTCTGGAAACAATCTAGTGAATTAGCAGCTAAACTACAAGCTGACCGTAATGCCAAAGCAGAAGAAAAAATCAAGGAATTACAAGAATTCGTTGCTCGTTTCTCTGCTAATGCCTCTAAGTCTAAGCAAGCTACTTCACGTAAGAAGATGCTGGATAAAATCGAGTTGGAGGAAATTATTCCTTCTAGCCGTAAGTATCCATTTATCAACTTCAAATCAGAACGTGAAATCGGTAATGACCTCCTAACAGTTGAAAACTTAAAAGTTGTCATCGATGGTGAAACGATTCTTGACAATATCAGCTTTATCCTGCGTCCAGGTGACAAGACTGCTCTTATTGGTCAAAACGACATCCAAACAACTGCTCTCATTCGTGCTCTTATGGGCGATATTGAATATGAAGGTACTGTCAAGTGGGGTGTCACTACTAGTCAATCCTACTTACCAAAAGACAATACTCGTGACTTCGATACAAACGAATCTATCCTTGATTGGCTCCGTCAATTTGCCAGCAAAGAAGAAGATGACAATACCTTCTTGCGCGGTTTCTTGGGACGTATGCTCTTCTCGGGTGATGAGGTTAACAAACCTGTAAACGTCTTGTCAGGGGGCGAAAAAGTGCGCGTGATGTTGTCAAAACTCATGCTCCTTAAGTCAAATGTCTTGGTCTTAGACGATCCAACCAACCACTTGGACTTGGAATCAATTTCCAGTCTAAACGATGGTTTGAAAGCTTTTAAAGAGTCTATCATCTTTGCCAGCCACGACCACGAATTTATTCAAACTTTAGCAAACCATATCATCGTCATTTCTAAAAACGGTGTTATCGACCGAATCGACGAAACTTATGATGAATTCTTAGAAAATGCTGAAGTACAAGCAAAAGTACAAGAACTTTGGAAAGCATAATAAAAAGGCGATTTATTCGCCTTTTCTTTTAAATCTATGAAAAAAATATTTACAAAAACATCCATTTATTATCTCTTATCTTTCCTTATTCCGCTGACTATTATTTCTATCGTCTTAGCATTTCAAGGAATATGGTGGGGAAGTGATACAACAATATTGGCCAGTGATGGCTTCCACCAGTATGTTATTTTTAATCAAACATTACGAAATACTTTACACGGAGACGGCTCTCTCTTTTACACATTTTCAAGTGGTTTAGGACTCAATTTTTATGCTCTATCCTCCTATTACCTAGGTTCATTCCTGTCTCCAATTGTCTTTTTCTTTGATTTACAATCCATGCCTGACGCTATCTACCTTGTCACTATTGTCAAATTTGGATTGACTGGGTTGTCAACTTATGTCAGCCTAAAGGGTATCCATAAAAATTTGAAAGAAGAATGGGCACTATTACTCGCTACTAGTTTTTCTCTGATGAGTTTTAGTACAAGTCAATTAGAAATAAACAACTGGCTAGACGTTTTTATACTCCTCCCACTCGTTCTTCTTGGATTGCATCGATTATTAAAAAAACAGGGTCCGATTCTCTACTACATAACATTAACATGCTTGTTTATCCAAAACTATTACTTCGGTTATATGGTGGCTATTTTTCTAACATTATGGACATTGGTTCAATTATCATGGATAGATAGTCAGAGAATCAAAAGATTTATCAACTTTACAATAGTGTCAATTTTATCTGCTCTAAGCAGCATGTTCATGTTGTTACCAACCTACTTGGATTTAAAAACTCATGGTGAGACATTTACAAAAATTGTCAACCTAAAAACCGAAGACTCTTGGTATCTGGACTTCTTTGCAAAAAACTTAGTTGGTAGCTTTGATACAACAAAATTCGGTTCTATTCCCATGATCTCTGTTGGTCTCGTTCCACTAATACTCGTTTTATTATTCTTTACATTAAAAGAAATAAAACCAACTGTCAAACTCTCCTATTCTCTATTCTTTACATTCATTATTTCAAGTTTCTACCTACAACCACTCAATCTTTTTTGGCAAGGTATGCATGCGCCAAACATGTTCCTCTATCGTTATGCATGGGCTCTATCAATAACCGTTATCTATTTAGCAGCAGAGACATTGGTACGACTACGTCAAGTAAGTATTAAAAATTTTACTCTGATTGTTTCATTTTTACTCATTTGCTTTGCTTCTACCTTTATTTTTAGAGATCATTATGAGTTTCTAATGGATGTAAATTTCCTACTCACACTAGAATTTCTAATAGCCTACTTCATTCTTTTTGTAGCAATGATTCACTATAAATCATCCTTAAAATGGATTAATATTGTTTTATTGTTCTTCACTTTCTTAGAACTTGGATTACATAGTCATTATCAGGTTCAGGGGATTTCTGATGAATGGCATTTCCCTAGCCGATCAAACTATGAAGAAAAATTGACAGATATTGACAGTATTGTAAAGTCTACAAAGACTACAACTGATTCATTTTATCGTATAGAACGTCTATTACCACAAACTGGCAATGATAGCATGAAATTCAATTACAACGGTATTTCTCAATTCTCCTCCATTCGAAATCGTGCTTCCAGCTCAGTACTAGATAAGCTCGGTTTCCGTTCAGACGGTACCAATTTGAATCTTCGTTATCAGAATAATACAATTATTGCTGATAGCCTATTCGGAATCAAATATAATTTAGCTACTACGGACCCAAATAAGTTTGGTTTCACACTGAATCAGAGTCAGTCTACTATTAATCTTTACGAAAATAGTTTTAATCTAGGGTTAGCCCTATTGACTGAAGGGATTTACAGAGATGTCAATTTTACAAATCTGACTCTCGATAATCAAACAAATTTTCTTAATCAACTAACAGGGCTATCTCAAAAATACTACCACACTTTATCAGATGTTATTTCACAAAATACAGTTGAACTGAACAATCGATTGACTGTCAACAAAGTTGACAATGAGAATGCTGCAAAGGCAACTTTCTTAGTAAATATACCTGCAAATAGCCAAGTATACTTAAATTTGCCAAATTTAACATTCTCAAATGAGAATCAAAAAAAGGTTGTCATTACTGTCAATAATCAGTCAAGTGAGTTTACACTAGATAATGCTTTCTCTTTCTTCAATGTGGGGAGCTTTACTACAGATGTACAAGTTCAAGTCGATGTATATTTTCCTGAAAATAATCAAGTTTCTTTTGATAAACCACAATTTTATCGATTGGACTTATTAGCTTTCCAACAGGCTATTTCCATTCTCCAAGAAAAACAAGTAGTAACAAAAACTGATAGTAATAAAGTAACCGTTGATTTTGTAACCGATAAAGAAGCCTCGCTCCTCCTTACTTTACCCTATGATAAAGGATGGAATGCAACCATTGATGGTAAACCTATCAAAATCCAAAAAGCGCAAGAGGGTTTTATGAAAGTGGATGTAAGTCCAGGTCAAACTAAACTAGTTTTAACCTTTATACCAAATGGTTTCTATTTAGGTTTACTGATTTCTTTTGGTGCAGTTTTTGTATTTTTCTCCTATCAATTCATTAGATACTATTATTCTAAGAACCGAGAATCCTAAACTTTCTCGGTTTTTTCTTGTAAAAAACAAAAAACCTTGATTTCTCAAGGTTTCCTATGCTTTATCTACTCCGCCAACAGGGCTCGAACCTGTGACATCATGATTAACAGTCATGCGCTCTACCAACTGAGCTATGGCGGAAGAAATAGTCCGTACGGGATTCGAACCCGTGTTACCGCCGTGAAAAGGCGGTGTCTTAACCCCTTGACCAACGGACCATTTTTAGAACAATAACTAGTATAATACATGTGACTTTGTTTGTCAATACATTTTTTTGATTTTTTATTGTATAGTAAATTCCCAAAGTAAGTTCTAGTCTGTCTTAAAAACTGGAAACTAGAATGAGACAAAGAAATAAGGTAGAACTTACTATGGGACAAGTTGGTAACCGACAATGAAAAACAAACACTTAACTCTC
>NZ_JAOTGD010000013.1:0-41818 GCF_044427405.1 Streptococcus sp. 2020WUSS089
ACTGTAACTGGTTTTAGCCATTTCTTTTTCCTCCTTTATCTAACCTGAACAATTAGATTATATCAGGAAAAAGAAATGGAAGCTCAAAGCCTTGTCAGCCACCAGCATAGCTGGTGGTTTTCTTGTTTTTCTCTACGAGAAAAACTGGCTCGAAGCCATAAGAAAAAGATTGAAAAGAATTGACTGCAATCATCTTTTCAATCTTTTTTTACTTTTTACAACTCAACTGTCGCAACTTGGCTATCTTGATTGACTTGTCCAAGATTTTCAAGGCTGACAGATTTGATTTCAGCTGTGTTTGTAAAGGCAACGACGATGGTTGTTTCACGTCCTGCTGAGCGAATAGCTTCAAGGTCTGCAACAAGGAGCAAGTCACCTGCTTCAACGCGTTGGCCATCTGTTACCTTAGCTGAGAATGGAGCACCGTTTAGCGCAACCGTATCTAGGCCGACGTGCACCAAGACTTCTACACCCTTGTCAGACAAAATACCGACAGCGTGTTTGGTTGGGAAGACACTAGTTACAATACCTGAAACTGGTGCGTAAACATTGCCGGAGCTAGGCTCAACTGCATAACCGTCGCCCATCATTTTTTGTGAGAAGACTGGGTCTTTTACTTCTGTAATGCCAATAGCTTGCCCTTCAGCGACAGAGTAAACTGTCTCCGTCACACCTTTAAACTGAGTCTCAGGAGCAACTTCTTCTGTCGCAACAATTTCCGTACGAGGAATAGCTACGCCAGATTCTAGCAAGTCTTGAATGTCTGATTTGAGAACATCTGCTTTTGGTCCATAAACTGCTTGAACACCTGAGTCTTTGATAATCAAGCCCATAGCACCAGCCTGTTTCCAAGCATTTTCATCTCCAACCTGTGCTACATCTTTAACACTAACACGAAGGCGAGTCATACAAGCATCCACATCTGCGATATTATCACGACCACCAAGCAAGTTGATGATTTGAACTACTTGTGAATTGGCATCCGCAGTATCTACGTTTGAGTTTGAAACCACATCCGTTGTTTCTGTATCATAGTTACCATTGCGTCCAGCTGTTGCTAGGTTGAATTTCTTAATCATAAAGTTGGCAATAAAGTACATACCAACCGCAAAGAGGGCTGTTACCCAGATGAAGTTAATAACATCCATACCGATACCAGCTTTAATCGCCATCGGTGTACGTGTAAGGAATTCGATATTACCAAATGAGTGCATACGCAAGTTGACAACGTCAGCCATGGCAAAAGCCGCACCTTGTACAAAAGCATAAACGACATAGAGTGGCATTGCTGCAAACATGAACATAAACTCAATTGGTTCTGTTACACCTGTCAAGAATACTGCAAGTGCTGAAGAAATAAACATACCTTTGTACTTATGTTTTTTATCTTCATCCACATTGCGGTACATCGCGTAAGTCAATCCCATCAAAATCCCTGATGAACCAATCATTTGACCAACTTTGAAACGGGCTGGAGTAATGTTTGCAAGAAGGTCATTGTACTGAGCCATATCACCAGCGTCTTTGAGGTTGATCAAGTCTGTAATCCAAGCCAACCAGAGCGGATCTTGTCCAAATACTTGTGTACCTGCTTGTGCACCTGTTAAGATCTCATAGGTACCACCAAGTGAAGTATAGTTCATTGGAATGGTCAACATGTGGTGAAGACCGAATGGAAGAAGCAAACGTTCCAAGGTACCATAAACAAAAGGTGCAAGAATTGGTGCTGTATCCTGTGAGCTTGCAATCCATTTACCAAAGCTGTTGATTCCTGTTTGAACAACCGGCCAAAAGATAGCTAATCCTAGCGCTACAAGAACTGAGCGATAGATAACCACAAATGGTACAAAGCGTTTACCGTTAAAGAAGGTCAAAACATCAGGTAATTTGCGGTAATTGTAGTATTTGTTATAGGTTGTTGCCCCTACAAAACCAGCGATGATACCAACGAAGACACCCATGTTCAAAGCAGGTTGACCCAAGATATTGACGAAGTAGCCTGAAACTGGAATCTCTGTTCCAAAAACAGTGGTTACGGTTGCCGCTGCATCTGCAAGCATGTCAGTCGTCACACCAAAGAAGTGACCAGTAATCAAGTTAATCAAGATAAAAGCAAGACCTGCCGAGAAAGCACCGCCAGCTTTTTCCTTAGCCCAGCTACCACCGATAGCCAAGGCAAAGAGCAAGTGAAGGTTTCCGATAATCCCCCAACCGATTTGGGCGATAATATTCCCAATACGAATCAAGAGTTCTGATTCTGGGCTGATTAACGGAATAGAGTTTCCGATAGAAACCATAAGACCTGCTGCAGGCATAACTGCAATCACGACCATTAAACACTTACCGAATTTTTGCCAAAATTCGAAACTAAGAAATTTTTTCATTTTTTCTCCTTTATTTTTTGGCTCTGTGCCATTTTATACATTAATTTCAACTTCCACACCAAAATGGTCTGAAATAATCGGACGATTCTCTCCATTGAAAATCACTAAGCTGGATAAAACTTCCTTTTTCTGATTTAAGAAAATGTAATCCAATCGTTTTTCCTGACTGTGACCAGCCCAGCCATCGATAGCCTTTTCAACCGTAATCCCCTGGTCTTTTTCCATCGCTAGATTGTATGAATCATAAAGCCCAAGCTCTGTAATCGCTTCGTAGGCCTCTCGATCTGAGAAGGCATCGGTATTAAAATCTCCCATGAGAATCTTAAAACGTCTATTGCCAGTCCGTTCCACAATCGTACGAATGTTATCAAGCTGGTCTTCCTCTTCACTCCCCGGAAGATTGATGTGACAAGAATACAGGTCGATCAACTGGTCTTGATAGAAGACCGTCAAGCCCATAATTTTTCGTGATAGGATGGAATCAACAGATTTATTCTGACTACAATAAAATGGATCCACTTCATAAACTGGCAACTTGGTAAGAAAGGCAATCCCTTCTTCGTACTTATCGTAGCCGATATGTGAGTTGCTCCAATAATATGAATAGTCAAATTGTCCCAAGGCTCTTAATTTTTCTAATAAAATCAAGCCATAATTATCCGCCTTCAAGTCTTTCGTTACCAAATCAGCAGTTATGAGCTGATTGACTTCTTGAAGAGCGATGACATCATAAGCCTTTTCAGCTATTGTTTGGGCTAAAACATCTAGTTTTTCATCCTGCCTTTCTTCTAACCAGGCATGGACATTAATTGTTAGTAATTTCATTGCTCCCCCTCTCTCTGAAAATGCGTAACCGTTTTCTTTTTATAGATATAGTATAACGTAAACGTTTGCATTAGTCAATAACTTTTCCGTAATATTTTAAACTTTTACGTAAAAGTTGTGTATTCTACTAAATAAAATAGATGTATTGCCCCTTTCTGGCTCTTTTATGATACACTAATGGGTAGAAAGACAGGAAACTATGAGTAAGTATAAAAAAGTTTATCAAGATATTAAGAAAAAAATCGAAGAGCAGGTTTGGTCAACTGGACAGGCCCTACCGACAGAAAATGAATTAATGGAAGTGTATTCCTACTCCAAGGACACCATTCGCAAAGCCCTATCTCTTCTTGAAATGGATGGTTATATTCAAAAGAAACAGGGGAAATCTTCTATTGTTATCGAACATGGTCTAATGAAGGACCAGTATCTTTCTGAAATTAAAACAGCGGGCGAATTGAACAAAAGATCACAGCACCAAATCCAGACCCAACTTACTTCGCTTTATATTATTCAAGGTCAAGAAGATTTAATGTCAACTTTCGAAGTTGATGATAAGGTAGATTTCTATCGAGTGAGTCGGGTACGGACAATTGATGGTGAGCGGTTGGAATATGACATTTCCTATTTCGACCGTAGGGTCGTCCCTTATCTCAGCAAAGAAATTGCCGAAAGCTCTATTTACCGCTACTTAGAAGAAGAACTCCATTTAACAATTTCTCATTCCAGACGTGAAATCTCCTTCCGTTTTGCAAACGAAGAAGAAAAACAATTGATGGACTTAGGAGACTATGATATGGTCGTCGTGGTCACTAGTATCACCTATCTTTCAAATGGTCAAGCTTTCCAGTATGGGACCATTAGCTACCGTCCAGACAAAGTTAGCTTTGTTTCTATGGCGAAACGGTAAAAGGAAACTTTCGATTTTTTCGACCAAGTGTACAAAACTTCTAGAATTTTATAGTTATAAAAAGAATGTCTCCGCTTTTTTGCAGAGACATTCTTTGCATTTATATACTAAGGAGAGCACCAATAATGGTAAAAACTGATAGTTTTTTATTCTTCAACACATAGGAAGAATTGATCTGATAAGTTTTGGAGTGGTTCAATCAACTTTCCTACTAATTGTTGGAATTCAATTAGTTACTGTGCCAGATGTCTTGGTTGTACTGTTCAATAGTACGGTCTGAAGAGAAGAATCCAGCTTTAGCAATGTTATGAACAACTTTCTTGTTCCATGAATCTTGATCTTCGTAATCTGCAAAGACTTGTTCTTTTACTTCGATGTATTCAGCCAAGTCAATCAAGGTCATGAACCAGTCTTTCGAAATCAATTCATGGTGCAAGCGTGCAAGGCGTTCTTCGTTACCAAGTGCTTTTACCTCATCGCTAACGATAAAGTCAACCGCACGTTTGATGTTGGCATCACCATTGTAGTAGTCCGCAGATACGTAACCAGCCTTGTCGTACAAGTCGATAATGGTATCTGAATCCTTACCAAATGTATAGATGTTGTCCATACCAGCCAACTCAGCAATCTCAACGTTGGCACCGTCCATGGTACCGAGTGTCAATGCACCGTTCAACATGAATTTCATGTTACCAGTACCTGACGCTTCTTTAGAAGCCAATGAGATTTGTTCTGAAATATCAGTTGCTGGAATCAATTTTTCAGCTACAGTTACATTGTAGTTTTCTACCAAGTGAACATTGAGGTATTTATTTACTTCTGGGTCATTGTTGATCAACTCTGACAAGCAAAGAATCAAATGAATGATATCTTGTGCAATGATGTAGGCAGGTGCCGCTTTACCACCGAAGATAACAGTGATTTTACGTTTTGGAAGGTTACCATTCTTGATTTCAAGGTATTTATGGATAACATACAAGGCATTCATTTGTTGGCGTTTGTACTCGTGGAAACGTTTGATTTGTGTATCAATGATAGAATTTTCATCCAGCTCGATACCTTTATTGTCTTTAAGGTAACGTTTGAGAGCCAACTTATTGTTGAACTTAATTTCAGCCAACTTAGCATGAACTTCCTTGTCATCAGCAAAGGCAAGCAATTTTTCAAGTTTAGTAGCATCTGTCAAGTATTCATCGCCAATCAATTCTTTGATGTAGTCAGCGAGGTCTTGGTTGGCAAATTCCAACCAACGGCGGAAAGTGATACCGTTTGTCTTATTGTTGAATTTTTCTGGGTAAAGCTCGTAGAAAGCTTTCAATTCAGAGTTTTTGAGGATTTCTGTGTGAAGCGCAGCTACACCGTTCACTGAGTTAGAGAAGTGGATATCCATGTGAGCCATGTGTACACGACCTGATTCATCAATGATTTGGACTGCTGGGTCTTTAATTTCTGCACGAATAAGGGCATCCAATTCTTTGATAATATCAACCAAGTGCGGCACCACTTCTTCAAGGAACTCAAGTGGCCATTTTTCAAGCGCTTCCGCCAAGATAGTGTGGTTTGTGTAACCAGTCATATTCTTAACGATGGTGACTGCTTCCGCAAATTCAATACCATGTTTTTCAGTCAAAAGACGGATCAACTCAGGAATCACCATTGATGGGTGAGTATCGTTGATTTGCACATAAGCGTAGTCAGCCAAGTCATGCAAGTTTGAACCGCGCTCAATTGCTTCATCAATCAAAAGTTGAGCAGCATTTGATACCATGAAGTATTGTTGGTAGATACGGAGCAATTCACCATTCTTATCAGAATCATCTGGGTACAAGAAGAGTGTCAAGTTTTCTTTAATATCAGTCTTGTCAAATGAAATACCATCTGTAATCAAGTCATAGTTTACTGACTCAATGTCAAACAAATTGAGGTAGTTCTTAGTCTCTTTTTTATAGCCAAGAATATCAAGACGATCCAATTTTGATTTCAAAGTGAAGTTTTTGAATGGAACATCATAGCTGATAGTTGTTGGAATCAACCAAGAATCATTTTCAATCCAGAAGTTTGGCTCTGCTTCTTGCTCATTTTTCTTAAATACTTGACGGAAAAGACCACAGTGGTAGTTCAGACCAACACCTTCACCGTTGATAGCAAGTGTTGACATAGAATCAACGAAACATGAAGCTAGACGTCCCAAACCACCGTTACCAAGTGATGGTTCTGGTTCAACGTCTTCAACTTGAGCCAATGATTTACCAGCTGCTGCTAATTCTGCTTGAACGTCTTTGTAAACACCCAAGTTGATCAAGTTGTTTGACAAGAGTTTACCGATAAGGAACTCAGCTGAGATATAGTAAACTTTACGTTTTCCTGTGTTTTTTGGTTTTGTAGCTGCAGCTTCTTTTACGTAGTTTAACAATTGAAGATAGATTTCTTCATTTGTCAAATCAGCTAATTTTTTCGAAGTGTTTGTTTCTGCAAATGTTGTAAATTTAGTCATGGTTTTCATTTCCTCGTTGGTATAGTAATGTCATTTTTGTCAAGAAGTCTTTGCGTTCTTGGGTCAAGTCTTCAGCTTTCATGCGCCATTCCCAGTTTCCACCGATAGTTGACGGCATATTCATTCGACTTTCTTCACCCAAGTCTAGGACGTCTTGCATGGTTGCAATAGCTGTATCACTCACTGTTGCAAACAGCATACGGAGCATAGCTTGGCTAACTTTTTCAATCGGCTTACGGTTGCTGTAGGCGTCCACGTATTCTTGTTGTTCTGGATCAAGATTGTTGTACCAGCCGTTGACAACCTCATTATCGTGAGTTCCAGTGTAGGCAACTGAATTTGGAATGCAACGGTGTGGAGCATCGATACTCTTACCTGTTACATCAAAGAAACCAAATTCTAAGATTTTCATGCCTGGATAGCCACAATCTGCAAGCAATTTGCGAGCTTTAGCGTCAATGTTTCCAAGGTCTTCTGCAATGATTGGAAGGTCTCCAAGTGTTTCTTTGACAGCCTTGAAGAGATTGTAGCCAGGACCTGGTTCCCAAGTTCCAACTTTTGCCACCTCTGCCTTACCATCAACTTGCCAGAAGTCTGAGAAACCTTTGAAATGGTCAATCCGAAGGACATCATAAAGTTTGAAACTTTCATGGATACGATAAATCCACCAGTTATAGCCTGTTTTTTCATGTTCTGGCCAATCGTAAATAGGATTTCCCCATAATTGACCATCTGCCGAGAAGTTATCAGCTGGTACACCTGCTACATAAAGCGGCTTGCGTTCACTGTCCAATTTGAATAGTTGGGGTTTTGTCCACACTTCAACGCTATCAGCAGAAACATAGATTGGCATGTCTCCGATGATTTTGATGTGGTGTTTGTTGGCATATTCTTTCAATTGTTTCCATTGGCTGAAGAAGAAATACTGTGTGACTTTGTAGTAGTCGATTTGATTTGCCAATTCTAAGCGGTACTTATCAAGAGCTTCCTCGTTGCGAGCTACAACTTTTTTATCTTCCCATTCTTGGAGAGCTTTATTTCCAAAGTATTCCTTGATAGCCATGAACTCCGCATAATCTGTCAACCAAGATGAGTTAGCCTTTTCAAACTCTAGAAAAGCAGCCTTCTTCTTATCATCTTGTAAAAATGCTTGAACAGCTTTTTCCAAAATTGGACGACGTGCTTGATAGATAAGAGCATAGTCTACTTTTTCAGGATTATCTCCAAAATTTACATCTTGGAAATCTTCTGTTGCCAATAAGCCATCTTCAACCAAGAGGTCAAAGTCTATCAAGTGTGTATTTCCTGCAATAGCAGAGAAAGACTGGTAAGGAGAATCTCCATAGCTTGTAGTTGTTAGTGGTAAAATCTGCCAGTAGGTTTGCTTGGTTTCTACCAAGAAATCTACAAAATCATAGGCAGACTGTCCAAAAGTACCAATACCAAACTTACCTGGAAGTGAGGTAATATGCATCAAAATTCCACTGGTACGATTTGTCATAAAAACGTTTTCCTTTCTGTCGGTTACGAATATAGTTTAACGCAAACGTTTGCACTTGTCAAGGGTTTTATAAAAAAAGTTTTAATATGCTCTAAAAAGCCTATTTTATAGCATTTGTTAGCGAATAACAAAAAGAAAAAATCAGATATTTCTATCCGATTTTTCGAATTCTTCACTATTTTTAAGCAAAGCTTTGCTCTTTTATTTGGATGCTTCCATCAACCACATCCGCTTCCAGATATTTGACATCAACATGATCCAAATAGTAATCTGTTACCTTGTCTCGAATCTGATTTTCAATCACACGGCGCAGAGGACGAGCTCCCATGGCCTGGTCATAGCCTTCTTCCATCAAAAATTCTTTCACTGCTTCTGTTACCGTTAATTGGATGCCTTTCTTCGCCAGGGTCTTATTGACCTGGGCCAAGAGTAATTCTACAATGGCTTTGAGATCATCTTTATCCAAGTGCTTGAATTCGATAACTGCGTTAAAACGATTAAGGAACTCCGGACGGAAGAATGGGGCGATGCGGTCCATGATGTCTTGATTTTCTTCACCTTCTGGCATTCCATAACCAAAACCAGCATTAGAAGTCGCGATAATAATGGTATTTTTAAAGTTAACTTGGTTGCCCTGTCCATCAGTCAAATGCCCATCATCTAGCACTTGCAAAAGGAGGGTAATCACTTGTGGATCTGCTTTTTCAATTTCATCCAAGAGGACAATGGAGTAAGGATTGCGGCGGACACGCTCGGTAAGAGTATGGGAATTGTCATCATATCCAACATAACCAGCTGTGGTCCCGATTAATTTGGAAACGGCTGTCCGATCGCTGTATTCCGACATATCCAAACGAATAATGGCATCCTTGTTACCAAACAAGTCTAGCGCTAACTGTTTTGCCAACTCTGTCTTACCCACACCTGTCGGACCGACAAAGAGGAAGGAACCAATTGGACGGTTTCCGTCATCAAAACCTGCACGATTTCGACGAATGGCACGAGATACTGCTTCCACCGCATCGTCTTGACCAATGACATTTGTCTCCAGGCGATGTTTCAATTCCTTGAGTCGTTCAATGTCAGAAGCTCCCATTTGAGAAACTGGAATTCCTGTCATTCGCTCAACCGCCTGAGCCACATCATTGACGGTCGCTACCACTTTCTGTTGCTCCGTATGGTTGTCAATTTGTTCTTGGAGCTTGTCGATACGGACTTTTTCATTCAAGGCTTTTTCATAATCCTCTTTCTCAGCCGCTTCCAACTGCAACTGTTTTGCCTCAGCCATTTCTGCTTCTAAGGTCTGAATATCTGTCACAGGATGTTGTGCAGCTAAGTGAGCAGCGGTCACATCGATCAGGTCAATAGCCTTGTCTGGCAAGCTACGTTGTGGAATATATTGGACGGAATAATCAACCGCAGCTCTCAAAACCTCATCTGGCAATTCAATATTGTGGTGGGCTTCATAAAGCGGCTTAATCCCTTTCAGAATCTGGTAGGTGTCTTCTGCGGACGGAGCATTAACCTTGACTTCATTGAAACGACGAGCCAGAGCGGCGTTCTTGTGAATGGTATTGCGGTATTCATCTTGGGTAGTAGCACCGATAACAGTTAACTCTCCGCGGGAAAGAGCTGGTTTGAGAATATCCGCTAAGCCCTTGGAACCTGAGTCTCCACCAGTGCTGCCAGCTCCCAAAATCTGATGAATTTCATCAAAGAAGAGAATGATATTTCCAGCTTTTTTGACTTCATCCACAAGATTCTGCACATTTTCCTCAAAAGCTCCACGATACTGAGTCCCAGCTTCCAAGCCTGAAATGTCGATGGAGATGATTTCCTTGTTCTTAATGGCTGCTGGCACATCACCATTGACAATGGCTTGAGCCAAGCCTTCTACTACCGCAGTTTTACCAACACCCGCATCACCAACCAGAACAGGATTGTTCTTGGTACGGCGAGCCAGAATTTCAGATGTTTCTTGGATTTCCTTGTTTCGTCCAATGACTGGATCCAACTTCCCTTCACGCGCATCTTGTGTCAAATTGCGACCAAGTTTTGCCAGAATTCCGTCTGACTTTATCTGACCTTTAGCCTGAGTTTGAGCCACTTCTTCTGTCTGTGGCAGGCGACCAGTCTGACGGTAAATGGCAAATTCCTCCGGTGTCACTTCACGCCCATTGATAGAATAACGGCGACGCTCTGTGCTGTAGCCACCCATGTTGCCCATAAGTTGATTGAAAATATCATCCATATTGTTAAAATTATTGAAATTGTTGTTCATAGTTTTTACCTCGTTTATAAATTCTATTGTTTTTGACTTTTACTGACCTTTTTTTGAAAAAATAGATTTAGTCTTTTAGTTTGCTTTTAGTACTAGGCAACGAGCTGAAGACAGTACTGGAGTACGGCAAAGCGAGTTAACGCAGTAATAAAAGATAAACTAAATGACGCTAGTAGGGTATAATCCTGTCTTTCATCCTAACCTCCTTAGAAGTTTGTCTTTTACTGATCATTTAGTCAATTAGTCAATTAGTCAGTCAAACTTTTTAGTTTGACCTAAACTGACCTTTTGTTCAAAGAATTCGTAAGGTCCTTTACCTTACGAATCTTATTCTACACCATTGGTCAGTAAAAGTCAACGGTTTTGTTTGACCTTTTTTGACTTTTTGATATAGTCTTTTAGTTTACTTTTAGTACTAGGCAACGAGCCGCAGACATAACTGGAGTTAGGCAAGGTGAGTTAACGACGTAATAAAAGATAAACTAAACGACGATAAAAAATCTACCTGACGGTAGATTCGGTAGCTACTAGATGATAATCCCTTCCAAATGATCCAGTTCATGCTGGACAATCTGAGCTTGGAAATCTGTCAGCTTTAGGCTCTGCCTTTTCCATGAAGCATCAAAAAACTCCACTTCAATCTCCTGATAGCGTGTCGTCGGGCGGGTACCTTCCAGCGACAGACAGCCTTCCTCTGTCTGATAGGGCTTGGTCTTGCTGATGAGGACGGGATTATACATGACCAGGTTGGTGAAGCCCATGTTGACGATGATAATCCGCTTTTTGACGCCAATCATGTTAGCCGCCATGCCCACGCAGGCGTGAGCGTTGGCTGATAAAGTATCCTGCAAATCTTGACCGACCTGCACATCTAGCTGAGTCGCAGGCTCAGACTTCTGCTGCAGGAAGAAAATGTCTTTCATAATAGGTTGAATCATGGGGTGTCTCCTTCGTTTGTTTGGGAAGCGAAATAAGCTTGCCAGTCTTTTAAGTATCTTACTCTAACTACGTTACCATCATTGAAATGATTGTCCTGATAACTCTCTAACTCATTCGCAGTAAATAGGCTACCTAGTTGCTTACCATTAATTTTTATAGTCGGTTTTAGATGGGTAATAAATAGTCTTTTTCTCTTTTCTACCTCTTCTATATCTCTTTTAAAAATATAATTTTGTTTTAAATTATCATCCTGTAAATCATAGTAGATTTCCACCAATAGCTTTTCTACGAATAACGCACTATATTCAGGCATTGCGTACTGTTTTGTCTCCTCACCTACTTCTACAGCTCGACTATCATAATGCCAAATAAGATTCTTATAGCCTTTTCTCCAAAGAATAGCCATCATTGCTTGATAATGCTTTAATTGTTTGTCAATTTTTACTTCATCCAATTCTCTTTGTTCAAAATCATACATCAAGTTATCAACTAAATATATTACTTGATAGTATGGAGAGTACAGGGCCTTATTTTTCACTTCGGCATCATAATCGAATAAAAACTCTCTTAGAGTGGACCACTTATTCATTATTTTCAATACAATAGTTTCATAGGAATCATTCTGGTTAAAATCAAATCGAAATTGTTCTATAGAGTTTTGTATTTCCCGTAAATTGACCGAATTCCAACAAGATAGTAGCTTGAATAATTCTATCAAAAAATCTCTAACAAATGACTCATCGCAATATCTTTCCACTACAAGTTCAATAATTTTGTCTTGGTCTGGGATATTTGTAACAGTTGGTTTAAATTTCCCTTCAATAATCTGTTGATAAGTATTTTCCATATCTTCCTTATTCATCAAGACAAGTACTTTTTGATTACGGTGGTTAGCAAGGTGGTCTATAAAACCAAGAAGATCGTTATAATCCTCAGGACTATCCGTGTATTCTTCCTGGCTATCTCCTTTCTTTTCACTATAAGCTACACGTTCCAAATCATCGAAAATAACAAGAGAATGTTTTTTCATCAAATCTAGACCTAGAATTTTATAAGTCCATTTCACAAGGCTACTGACAACGGGAATATGGTCCAAACTCCCAAAGGTTGAATGTTGCTCAATCTCATCAATCAGTACCTTCTCCGCCTGTTCCCTGGTCCGAATGCCAAAACAGGAGATATAATAAATCTCACGCGGTTTGTAAAGTTGATTTTCAAAGAATGTGCGAATAAAGTGGGTTTTCCCACTTCCCCACGAACCATCTAACCAAAAGATATTCCTACCTCGTTCTTCCTTTCGATTCAAGAAAGAAACCAGTTCCTCTTGAAAAGGGAAGTCATATTCAGGGTATTTTTTCTTACCTAGTGGAAAATAACGGATAACATTAAGCCATCGCAAGATGTTAAAAATAATCTTCGCAAGGAAAAGCAGGAAAGTGAAAGCTAACAAAATAGTCAATCTATTCACATATGGCCATTGTATCCAGGGAAAATCCAACAGATAATCACCCACTGGTCTGAGAATTTCCTTCACTAACTCTTCTCGCAAAAGAAAATAGGCAATCCACGCCAAAGCCAAAACTTGCTTATATCTTCGGACAAACCATCTCTCTCCGCTCCAATCAATTCGCCGTACTGGCTTTGTGGCGAGTTCTTTTAACTTCTTGCATATTTTTTCCTTCATAACTTCCTCCTCATTTTAGTATAGCAAAAAAGCCTAGTTCTCACTAGACTTCTTTCGTTTATTCTTTGCAATAGACCGCGATGGCCTTGCTGACAAAGGTTGCTGTTCCTGGTCCACCTGCTCGGTCAATGTTGGCTGAAAATCGTTCATCTTCAACGTACATAAGACCTAGCCCCTGCAAGATTTCCTTGGTGCAGGTGTAGAAGTTTTCCGTGATATAGGCCTGCAAAGTAGCTACCTGATCCTGTACATCTGGATGACTTGCTTCCAAGCTCTGCATTTTTCCAAAAGCTTCAAAAATAGCCTGCATCTCTCGGGCAAACGCTTGATCCTTACTGGCATCGTAACCTTCTTCAAACTCAGCATAGGCCGCGGTCTGTCCCCACCGCTCCTTGGCCTCCGCCTTGTAGGCTTCTAGTTGACTGCTGTCAAACGCGTGAAAGTCCATGACTTCTCCTCCTTTTTCTGTGAGCAATCTGGCGTGATTGATGATGCGGTCCAGCCGTTCCCTTTTGAGCTCTAAAAGGGTAATATGGTTCCGCAAGACCTGCTGACGATTGATCTCCGTCACATCCAGAAGCTGCTGAATATCTTTGAGAGGAAAGTCCAACTCACGAAATAAGAGAATTTCCTGCAGACGAGCCAAATTCTCCTGATTATAGTAGCGATAACCATTCTCAGCCACAAATACTGGTTTGAGCAAACCAATCTGGTCATAGTGGTGCAGGGTCCTCACCGTCAATCCTGTCAACTGACTGACCTGCTTAACTGTCCAATTTTCGTTCATAGAAATCTCCTCTCTATGATCAGTATAAGGGATAACGTAAGGTGAGAGTCAAGGGAAAAATGAATTTTTTATCCCTTCTTTGTAATTTCATTCATATAGCCAGCCGTAATAATCCCCGCAGGTAGAGCAACAATCGCAATTCCAATTATCGAAGAAAACATTGTAATGATTTTTCCTAGTATTGTTGTTGCAAATATATCACCATAACCAACAGTAGTTAATGAAATTGTCGCCCAATAAATTGCATCAAAAAATGTTTCAAATGTATCTGGTTCAACAGAAAATATCAACAAAGCAGTAAAGAAAATATAACCAACAGCCAGGCTTGCTACTAGCAATAATGACTCTTTTTGATTTTGCAAAACATTCGTCAAAATCTGAATGTTTTTTGAATAGCGGATAACTTTGAAAACTCGAAGTACTCGCCCCATCCGTACAATTTTCAATAATCGAAGACTGTTATTAAAATATAAAAAAGTCGGTAAAATGGACAATAAGTCCACTATGGCTAATAGGCTAAATGGGTAGAACAGAAATGATAGTTTTCCTTTTTGCAATTTGAAATCAGCTGTTAGTATTCTAAAAAGATAATCCAAGCAAAAAATAGCAGTCGAAATATAATCCATTAACAAATGAAAAGAATTCGTATGCTTAGACATCAAAGGAATCAAACTAACCACTATTGCAAATAACATTATTAAGTTATAGCAACGTGACAATAAACTATCATTATCATTTTCTAGAATACAAAATAATTTTTCCCTCATCTCACTCCACCCTCACCGGCACGCGCCCGTAGGTCTGCTCAGCCATTGCGTCAGCGCCGAGTTGATAGACCGCATCCGCCTGCTGGGTCAGGCTGTCCCAGGGCTCTTTGCCGATCCGCGTCACCAGATCCACCCGCTCCTTGACCTGCTTGAGATAGGCCTGACCTCGAGCAGAAAAGCCTAGGACATGGACCGCATCTGGTAAGGGAGTTTCCACCGCATTGACCAAGATGTAGGTCAGCACCCGACGCACCCGCGCCTTGGTGTAGCGCTTGGTCGCAACGGCCTCCACTAACTCCTCCACGGTCGCTACGCTCCCAATGGCAGAGCGGATACGACTGGCTAGTTCTTCGTTGACCTGAAAGACCTGACTGAGATCTGGGTGGGTCGCAATCTGGTAGCGGAGCTGCGGAAAATAATTTCTCCAGCTTACCTTGGTCGCCTCTTCAAAGAGACTAGCAGACGGTAAAAAGCCACGCACCAAGTCCAGCTGGTCAGCACCCTTGCGGATAGCTGTCGCCGAGGCGTAGGACGTTTCCACCTCTTCCGAATGAAAACCAGCTCCCTGCCGTTGAACAGGGCTGAGCTGAATGCCTGTTCCAGCCACCGCCTTAGCATAAGCCAGAGCCAGAATATGATTGGGTGTGTCACCTGTGAAAGTCAGCCCAGCAAACTCCTGCCACATAGCCTGGGTCTTCTGTGGATAAGAGAAATTGTCTGGCAAGTTTTTCACAAAATTTTCCATCTCTTCCGACTTATCCACATAGATATCCGCAATTTTCTGGTAATCCAGCATTTCTTCCGTACCGAAAACCAGTTTTTCCACACCTAGCCTGTGTAAAATACTGATTGCTCCCTTGGCAAAATGGTCAGCCGACTGGACCGACACCAAAAAGGGCATCTCGACAACAAGATCTGCCCCGTGTTCCAAAGCCATCTGAGCCCGTGTCCACTTATCCACAATGGCTGGCTCACCCCGTTGCATAAAATTGCCAGACATAACTACAATTTTCAATCCTTCCGCCTGTTCCAGCAGATATTTATGCCCCGTGTGAAAAGGATTGTATTCTGCTATTATCCCTGAAATCATGCCTTGACCGCCTTGAAAAACCACCGCTGGCTTGTTTTAGTAGGTGCCTTATCCTCAAAATCCGCAAAGACTTCCACAGATGTAAAACCAGCTTCTTTCAATAATTCCACATAGGTTTCAATCGAATAGGTTCGCTCTTCGTGAACTTCGTCCCGACGGATAAACCTCTCCTCTTGACTGTCCTCATCTTTGACAAAGAAGGTCAATTCATGAACAATGGAATGCTCATGCTCCCCCTCATAGGTGTCCCAGACAAAGGCAAAATCCTCATAGTTTTCATGGTAGCTATAGCCTGCAAAGACTTCCTCCATTTGATAGATGGAGTGAACGTCAAAAAGGAAAGTACCACCTTGATTGAGAACAGAGTGAACACCCTCAAAAACCCGTAAAACAGCTTCTTGGTCCGCCATGTAGCAAAGGCTGTCCGAGTAACAGGTCACCGCATCGAAATCTCCAACACCTTCCAGAGCCATCATATCTGCTTGGGCCAGTTCCATCATGACACCAGCAGCTTCTGCTTTTTTCTGGGCCAATTCCATCATTTCATAGGACAGGTCAAGCCCTGTCACCTCATAACCCTTTTGAGCAAAACGCACAGCCTGAATCCCTGTCCCACAGGCCAATTCTAAAATTGTCTTGGTATCTTGTGGCAAGTTCCGCAAGCTAAAATCTGTCCATTTATCATACAAGCTGTCATCCATGATTTCATCATAGACCGCCGCAAAGGTTTCATAAGTTGCCATATTTTTCTCCATTATCCGAAATGTTCTTCTAACATTTCTTCATTATATTTCAAGATGATGTCCTTATTTTTTAAATCAAAAAAGATATCTTTTCCATATTTTAACTCTATAAAATCTTTAAAGTCCATAATATTTATTAATTTCACTAATATTTCCTCAATATCATCATAAATTTCAACTTTATAGAATTTTCTAGGTGTTACTCCATATTGTCCTCTATTCGACGCACGAGAGGAATTTGTTTTTCTTGTAATTTCTTTATGTACTTCTTTACTCAGAAGAAACATATTTTTATAAGTGTCGATTTTCTGTCTCGATAAGTGATTTTCCTCATCAATCTCAGCCCACTCTATAACGTGATGCACCTCAAATTCATCAGAAGGAAAATCCTTCTCATTTACTGCGACATTATTTTTGAAAAATTCTCTTCGTGACCGCTTACTTTTAGATGCTGCCATATTTTCCTTTCATAAAAAGCAGCCAATCGACTGCTTCATTAACTCACACTGTGTTCAAAAAGTCAGAGTTTTGAGTTGTTGACAAACCCTTTTTGTCAGTCGAGTTCTCTCCGCTCTCACTATTCCTCTTCTAAAAGTTCTGCGACTTCTAGGAAGCTGCCTTCGTGCCATAATTTTTCAAGGTTGTAGAGGTCACGCATTTCTTCTGAGAAGATATGAACAACTACGCCTCCAAGGTCCAAAAGGACCCAGCCACCGTTACTATCGCCTTCTACACGGCTACCCTTGATCCCAACTTCCGCTACCTTTTCACGGATGTTTTCCGCAATAGCCTCCAACTGGCGACTGTTCATGGAGCTGGCAATCACAAAGTAGTCTGTCAGGCTGGTCACGCCTTGAACATCAATTACAACAAGGTCCTCAGCTCGCTTGTCATCAGCAGCCTGAACCACAACTTTTACTAAATCTAGTTCTTTCATCTTATCCTCTAATTATATTTTCTAATGTATCCACCTGGGCAAAATTCCATGACCAGATGTTTTGGTAGTGGTCAATCAAGTCCTTGGCATCCAATTTGCCTGAATAACCTGTCGTCGTTCCGTCCTGAATCACAGCTACCTTGTAGCCTAGTTCAAAGGCTACTTTAATCGTCGTGTCAATGCAAAAATTGGTCGCCATGCCCATGATGATGAGCTGCTCAATTCCCTTTTCCTGCAAATAAGTATGAAGCCCCGTTTCCTTGAAGGCGCTATTGAAGGTCTTATCGAAAATCTTCTCACTAGCTAAGGGTGCAACAGTTGAATGAATCTCCCAATCAGCAGTCCCCTTGACCAATTCCTGGTCATGATGGCGGACATGGATGACTTCTATCCCCGCTTGACGGGCTTGAGCAAGGCTATCTTGCCAGATCCGAAGCCGATTTTCAATCCCATAGGGCTTGCCTTCCACAGGCAAATGCTGAATGTCAATGACTAACAATGCAGATTTCAAAACTTGACCCCAGGCGTTTCCAAACGGAACACCAATTCCCTTTCTTCTTCAAGATCTAAGACAAAACCATTTTTTTCCAAGAGTCTTGCCATCTTTTGGTTGCCCTTGACATAGGCGACAATCAAATGATTACAGACAGGGTGAGCTCTTGCTTGATCAATCACGACTTCCAAAGCAGCCTGACCATAGCCTTTCCCCTGAAATTCTTGACCAATCATAAACCACCAGAGCATATACTGCTGGATGTCCTCATCAATGTCAATCAAAGCAAAGCCAACAACCTGCTCATCAGCCCAAATGGCATAGGGAAAGACATCGCCGTTATCTCTATATAGCCAGGCATCTGCCAAGGAGCGCACGTTGGGAGCCACGAAGCCCTTATCTGCCTCGGCTACTGTCAAGTCTAAGACAGCTTGATAAGAACTTTCGTCCACAGGTTTTAATACAATCATTCTTGCTCCTTCAAATATGTGACATGTCCATTATAAGTTTCCAAGGTTTGTGGATAAATGGGAACCCCCTTCTTGGCCAAGTAGGAAATGGTTTGGGCAGTTTCAAAGGCTACTGCCTTGTCCAAAGACTCTTTTGCAATTCGTCGCGCCTCGTCCACCCCAGGAAAATCCCGATTGGGTTCGATGTAGTCCGCCACATAGAGCACCTTGTCCAGTAAGGTCATCTGCCCAGCACCAATAGTATGTCGTTGAATGGCTTGGAAAATTTCCTCATCTTTCAAGCCAAAATCTTCTGCGATTTTATAGGCCCCAACCACACCGTGCCAGATGTTATTATCCCAGTTGAGCAGTTCCTTGTCTAAATCATACTTGGCAATCAAGTCCAGAAAGACTTGATCTTCCACTTCCTTGGCATAATCATGCAAAAGTGCTGCCAGACTGGCTTTTTTCGGATCACAGCCGTATTGGTCTGCCAAGGCAAGCGCTGCCTCTTCCACACCCAAGACATGTTGGAAGCGCGCCGGCTTCATGGCTACACGGATTTTTTCCAAAAGAGCCTGACGGTCAAATGTCAAATCTGCTGCAATCATTGGTACAGTCCCTTTTCTTCGATATAGTCCAGAACTTCATGAGGCACCATAAAATTCGGCACCCGTCCTTGCTTGATAAAGCTCCGCACCATGCTGGAGGAAATGTCCATCAAGGGCACATCTACCCAGATAACAGGATAGGAAGTCCCTGCCTTGTAACGAGGACGCTGGACACCAACAAACTGCACCAACTGGACCAATTCATCAATCCTGTGCCATTTTGGGAGGTAGTCTACCATATCTGCACCGATAATGAAATAATAATCCGTATCAGGATTTTTTTCCTTCAGCAATTTCATGGTGTCGTAGGTATAGCTGACACCACGGCGTTCCAGTTCAATGGTTTCAATCCCCAAGCCCTCAATACCTGCAATAGCCATCTTGAGCATGGAATAGCGATGGTATTCGTCAATGGTTTCTTTCTTATCCACATGAGGCGGAATGAATTCTGGCATGAGCAAGACCTCATCCAACTTCAACTGTTGACGGACCTGGTCTGCCACAATCAAATGAGCATTGTGGACAGGATTGAAATTCCCTCCCAGAATCCCCACTTGTTTGCGATTGGTTTCTTTCTTTTCAACCTCTAATTCAACCTTGGTAAAGGGTGTTAAGAGTTCAATAGCCATAGGCTCTCCTTCTTAGATTTCTTTGACCTGTTTGGAAATTTTACGGTTCTCTTTCTTGCTAGATTGTTTGAATAAAATCAAAATGCGACCGATTTTTTGGACCGTATCCACACCGATTTCTTCTTCCAAGATTTCAGCTACTTCGTGGATGTTTTCATCCGTATTTTGTAGCAAGGTCACCTTGATCAATTCACGCGCGTCCAGCGCCTGACGAACACTGGTTTTAATCTGGTCATTGAGACCATTTTTCCCAATCTGAATGATGGGTTTGAGACTGTGTGCCTGACTGTTCAAAAAGGCACGTTGTTTTGAAGTTAATGACATCTATTTTTCCTATGTTTCTATATTTATTATTTATTGGCTAACAAATGTAACCAGGACTCACATCTAAATAATGGCCTTGCGGATCACCACATCCACACCCTTAGGTGCCCAAGCTGCAATCTTAGCCTTTTCATTGACCCGAATCCAACCAAGACCTGAGAAGACCACATCCGTCTTTTCGTTGATGGTAAATTCATGACGGACCAATTCAGGAAATTCTTTCAATTCCTTGCTGGTTGGCGGCACTAAAAGTGAGCCTGCATGTTTCTGGTAAAATTCACTAGCTCCCTGCAGTTTGGTGCGGTGGAGCTGCAATTCATTGTCAAAGAAGGCCGTAAAGCCTTGGCGTTCACCAGCCACAAAGTCAAATCGTCCCAGACCAGCCAAGAACAAGGTTTGTTCTGGATTGAGCTGGTAGGTCTTTGGCTTGATTTCTTTCCGAGGGCTGATGTACTTGAGGTTTTTAGCCGTCAAATAATGGGCCATCTGGTGACGATGGATAATTCCTGGCGTGTCATAGATGTATGAACCATCATCCAAAGGAATTTCAATCTTATCCAGCGTCGTTCCAGGGAAACGTGAAGTCGTAATGACATCCTTGTCCCCTGTGATTTCTTGGATAATAGCATTGATCAAGGTTGATTTGCCAACGTTGGTCACGCCGACCACATAGACATCCCGTCCCTTGCGGTGTTGTTCAATCTTTTCAATCAAGTCCTTGATAGCCTGCTTGTTTTGGGCTGAAGTCAAGACCACATCGACTGGTCGCATGCCAATTTCATGCGCCCGTTCGGTCAACCACTGAGTAACCTTGCCTGTCTTGACAGACTTGGGTAAAATGTCCTGCTTGTTGCCGACCAAAAGCACGTCATTTCCAGAAATAAAGCGAGGCAAACCTGGAATGACTGAACCATTGAAATCAAAAATATCAATGACATTAACCACCAAGGCATCGCTTTCTCCTACGCTATGGAGGAGTTTCAAGAAATCGTCATCCGAGATATTGACATCTGAAATCTCATTGTAATGGCGCAAACGGAAACAACGTTGGCAGTAGAGTTGCCCTGTTTCCAGGCCTTTTTCTAGGGCTGATTGAGGTGTAAAACCAGCGACAGCCTTGTCTAGCGTCTGAATCTGGGCACCACAGCCGATACAAAATAATTCTTCCACTTACATCTCCCTCTTGTAGTCTATCGCTCCATATTTAGCGATGATTTTTTTCATGGTCCGTCGTTCACGCCAACGGTTGATCTGCGTATTAATAGAGTCCGTCTTTATCAAGGGTTTGACCAAGACAGACTTGAGACCTGCTCGCTTAGCAGCCCGAATGTCCGTCATCAACTGATCGCCAATCATGACCACTTCATGTGGCTGGACATCATAGCGTTTCAAAGCACGGTTAATCCCAAAGGTGAAAGGCTTGAGAGCGAAGGCTTCAAATTCAATCCCAAATTTTTCAACCGCCCGTTTGACACGTTCATATTTATTGTTAGACACCACCACAACAGGAATGCCTGCGTCTCGCAAATCATGTAACCACTGGCGCATCTCTGGCGTTCCATCGGGATTGTTCCAAGCAATCAAGGTATTATCCAAGTCAACAAACACTACTTTTATGCCATGTTTTTTCAAGCTTTCGACGGTCACGTCATAAGCCTTTTCCAAGGCAAAATCTGGCATGTAATTTTCTAAACTCACTATCGTCTCCAAAGTTTTTTATCAGATAATTATACCATTTTTCTAAGAAAAATGCGAATGGATAGCAGAAAACACTCGGATCAACCGAGTGCCTTCTGGAGGTAATCTAATGGTAGTTGTAAATTACATCTGCCCTTCTTCCAAAATCCAATCTTTCGGAATGAAAATCATATGGGTTAGCAACCAATCAATATCAAGAGTAAATTTTGAAAAAGCAAAACCGATTTGCTCTACTCCTGACTCATCCTCATCCAACCCCAAAATGGTAAGAGCATGTCCATAATTTGCATGACTATCATCGAATAGACGCCATGCGAGAGCCCGATAAATTAACTTCTTAGCATCATAGAGACTGTAACGCTGTCTGTACTCTGAAAATGATTGACAGTCCTTACCTTTGGGTTCAACTCCTTTGGTTTTAGCAATGGCAATCAAGCTATCATAATTATGATAACGCAAAGTACTATTCAAGGATTGGGCTAAACGAACAGCATAGTCCAAAGCAAAATCACTCATCTCCACTGCTACAGTCCCCAACTGTTTACGCAATGGATTCAGAAGTGTTACGGCATATTGAGCCAACTCTTCTCTAATTTCTTTGTCTAAGTTCTCAATATCAGACAGGATAATTTCCCTATCTGCTTCCTGACCCTTGTAGACATTAAGCAACAGCCCCTGCTCGCCAAGTCTTTCCAATTCCGCATCGAAACCAGTTTTCTCAGCTTGTGCATACTCTAAAAGCTTCTCATAATATCCATCTGGCAATAGAATCTTATCTGAAATTTCGTGATTTCCAACCATCCCCATAGTCTCCTCCCCACGTGTTTATTTATACCATTATTGTAACAAGTTTATACATTTTTGTAAATATTTTCATATCACAAACCCTTTGTGCAATATGAACAAAAAGCACCCACTTAGGTGCTTTCTAGGAGGGATATGAAAAAGAATAAAAAGAGTATACTCCCTCTTCCTTAAATAAAGCTAATATAAACCCAGAAAAGTAAATAGTCTGCTGAGCCGTTTAGAGGCAGACCTGTCCTACCAAAACAATCTTGTCCCATGAACTTGGTCAATAGCTAGTTTTTCTAGTAAAACTGGCACATTTTCAACCGTTAACCCACCGCCAACTAGAATTTCAATTTTTCCATCCGCATAGGCTTGAATGTCTCGTAACCAATCGATATTCTGCAAAGCTGAACCTGTCAGACTTCCACGCGTCAAAATCCGTGTCACTCCATGTTCTGCCAGCCAATCAAGAGCCTCAAATTGGCGTTCGCGAGGAATTTGGTCAAAAGCCATGTGAAAGACAATCTGACAGTCCTGCGAAACAGCAAACAGTCTTTCCAAGGCCGCTTCGTCCAACCAATTTTCCTCGGTTAACAAACCATAAACCAGACCATCTGAACCTAGTTCAATCGCTGCTTTACAATCTTCAACCATCATTTCCACCTCAGCTTCATCGTAGCAAAAATCTCCACCTCGAGGGCGAATCATGGTCATGACTGTGGCTTCATTCTCATGAGCCAGTTGACAAACATGTTTGATCACTCCATAACTCGGCGTCGTCCCTCCGACTGCCAAATTATCACAGAGTTCAATCCGTTTAGCTCCTAGGGATAGGGCCTTCATCACACCTACATGATTTTCGGAACAAAATTCTTTAATCATCTTTATTCCTTTCAAGTTTTTTCTTTAGTATAACAAAAAAGAGTATATTAACCAATACTCTTTTGGGCAACCAATATATCTTTTAAAGAAATAAGTAAAACAGCAAGTAAAATCAACAACATTCCAACAAAATCAATTGCATAAAATTGTTCATTGACCAACCACACTGCAAAAAAGACAGATGCAATCGGCTCAATCGAGGCCAAAAGACTACCATTGACAGGACCAACCATACTGACGCCTTTAAGAAAGGCAGTATAGGCAAAAATCGTCCCGACTCCGACAATACCTAACAGCCCCAGGAAACTTCCACCATCAATAGGAAGATGATGCTGCCAAGTTTGCAAACCAAGCGTGACTACAAAACCACCCATTAACATCCCTAAACCAATCACCGTTATACTGCCGTATTGACGGATCAATTTACCTGGCAAAATAATATATAGCGCATAAGTAAAGGCTGAGAAGATTCCCCAGAACAAACCGATTGGAGTCACTGCCAATTCATCTAATTTGCCATGAGTCGCAATCAGAAAAGTTCCTGCTACGGCTAAGAGAATTGAAATCAACTCAATCCCTGATGGTTTTTCCCTATTTTTCAAACAGGTATAAGCCAAGACTAAGATAGGGCAAAGGTATTGTAAAACCGTAGCCGTTCCCGCATTGGTATGATAGATAGCTTGTAAATAAGCCATCTGGTTAAGAACCAGACCCAACATCGCAAAAACAAAAATTCCCAACAAGGCTTTTCTATTTTTCAATACTATCAACAGCTGTTCTTTCGCTGTAGCATAAGCCAGGCCAACGAGAAAGAATCCCGATACCAACAAACGCAGGGAGGTAATCATATCTACTGAAACACCACGTGACATCAAGTACTGCCCACTCACTCCAGACAAGCCCCAGGCTATACCTGCTATTAATGTAATCAGTGTCCCCAATCTCTTTTCCGCCATCATATCTCCTTCTCACACTGTGAATACTTCCATTATACCAAAAGAGCAGGAAGGGAGGCAAAAAGACAGGTCCAACCTCACTAAGTTTGCGTCAACATCTCAGCGCAGTGGTTGATTGGCTTTAACAGTCTGGGAGACTGTTAAAGGTTGGAAATGGGATTTGCAGAGCAAATCTCAGCAATTCGCGTTTCACACTCCAAATCTGACCTCTACGACTGATGCGAACAAAGTTCGCTTCATTTCCAACCTCAAACTGTCTCCCAGACAGTTTGAGCTGTACGGGGTGGGAGTGAAACAGTCTGGGGATAGACTGTTTCAGCTCAACAACTGGAAATAAGGACTTGTTGACGAACTCTTTAGATTGGTCGAGTTCTATCCCACTCCCACTCTTTCTTACATTTATGCTACTAAACCTACAAATTCTACGAATCGTAGAAAGGCTGCCTGTCCTTCTGGAGTTCGTTTGTAGACACCTGCATCTTCCAATACACGCGCGAAAATTTGTCCCACTGACTCACGAACAACTTGTTCGACGGTTTCTTCCGTCACATCTGGATGAGCTGATTTTAGGCTTTCCGCCCAAGACTGATGATAGTCAGCCACCTGACTAGCTTGACCCAGTAAGAATTTTTCTACTTCAGCCAATTCTGCCTTTAAGCGTGGAGGTAAAATCGCCAAGCCCATTACCTCAATTAAGCCGATATTTTCTTTCTTGATATGTTGCACATCTGGATGTGGATGATAGATGCCATCTGGAAACTCTTCTGAAGTCTGATTATCGCGGAGAACCAAATCCAGCTCGTACAAATCTCCTCGTTTCCGAGCAATCGGGGTGATGGTATGATGGGGAGTTCCATCCGTCTCAGCCTTGATCTGAACACTATCATCTGAGTAGCTCCGCCATTTTTCCAAAATCTTAGTCGCTAAACCAAGAAGCGATGGCTTATCTGCTGAACTCAAGCGAATGACCGACATGGGCCACTTGACAATCCCTGCCGAAACGGACTCAAAGCCGTCGAAGACCAGCTGGCCTTCTATCGGAGCCTTTTCCATGGCAAAACTGTGCCGCCCACCCTGATAGTGATTGTGGGTCAAGATGGAGCCACCCGAGATTGGTAGGTCGGAGTTGGAACCGACAAAATAGCCTGGCAATAAATCCAACAAGTCCAAGAGTTGCTCAAATGTTCGCGGACTAATGACCATCGGCACATGTTCCTGATTTAGGAAAATAGCATGTTCATTGTAGTAAGCATAGGGCGAATACTGGAAGCCCCACTTTTCCTGACCAAGATCCAAGCGAATAATGCGGTGGTTGGCGCGTGCTGGATGGTTAATCCGTCCCTGATAGCCCTCATTTTCCATACAGAGTAGACATTTGGGATAATTGCTTGCTTCAGCTTTCGTAGCAGCTGCAATAGACTTGGGATCCTTCTCAGGTTTAGATAGATTGATTGTGATTTCCAAATCCCCATACTCTGTCGAAACTTGATAATAGATATTTTTCGCAATCGCAGCCATCTTGATATAGTCATTGCGCTTGCTCAATTCATAGAAGTCGCCAATCGCTTGCTCTGGACTGTCCTGATAGGTCTGCCAAAAATCACGATTGACCTGACTCGGACTCGGTGTCATCAAATCCATCAAACAAGCCCCAACCATGTCCTGCTCTTCCAGCAATTCACCCACAAAACCAGTTCGAACTCCATGAGCCAATAGTTCATCTTTTAATTCAATCAGGTCCTCTAAATCTGTTTGAACAGTCAAAACCTGGTCTCCCACCAAAGCCAAGACTCGATTGCGCAGGTAAAGAGCATCCATTTCTTCAAAACCACTGTTGGCAATGACCTGCTCAACAAAACGATCCACCAATCCTGTCATCATTTCTCCAATCTATTATTAAAAATAGTCTTTCAGTTTAAGAAAAGGCTAGGAAACAAGCCAATACCACTTCTCAACGTTCGTCGCATACAGTCGATAAACTTACATATAAGTCACTTCTGTCAACCTAATAAAAGACAAAATGAATGACTATAAGACGCGAGAGCCTCCAGCAATTTCCGCTACATAGAAGCTTGGTTCATAGCCAACAACCTCTGTATAGGTCTTACCAACATTTTCAGTAAAGGCATCAACCTTGTCCTTATGGACAATGGCAATACCACAGCCACCGAAACCAGCTCCCGTCATCCGAGCACCAAGGACGCCTTCTTGCTCCCAAGCTGTATGAGCCAAGGTATCCAATTCCAAACCTGTCACTTCATAATCATGTTCCAAAGAAACATGAGAAGCATTGACCAAACGACCAAAGGTTGCCAAATCTCCTTCTTCCAAGGCCTTACGAGCCTGCAAGGTCCGTTGATTTTCTAAGACAGCATGGCGGGCACGCTTGATACGATTTTCATCCTTAATCAAATAGCTATATTGATCAAAGGTCCATTCATCCAATTCTCCCAGAGTTTGAATATTCAAGACAGCATTCAATTCTTCCACTGCTTTTTCACATTCCGAACGACGCTCATTGTACTTAGAATCTGCCAATTCACGGCGTTTGTTGGTATTCATAATGACAATCACATGGTCACCCAAGTCAAGTGGCACCAATTCATATTCTAAGGTATTGGTATCCAGATAAATGGCACGCTGGTCTGCTCCCATACCAATAGCAAACTGGTCCATGATACCAGAATTGACACCGATAAAGTGATTTTCCGTTTGTTTCCCAATTTTCACCAAATCAAGGCGAGTCAATTCTAGACCATACAATTCTTCTGCAATAATCCCAATCAAGAGTTCTAGAGAAGCTGATGATGACAAGCCTGAACCATTTGGAATGTTACCGTAAACAAAGACTTCCATCCCTGTGTCAATGGTGTGACCTGCTTCTTGCAAGAACTTAAGAACACCTTTGGCATAGTTGGTCCAGTTGTCCGCCTTATCAAAGACCAGATTGTTCAAATCCACTTCGATAATTCCAAGTTCTTCAAAGTTTGCGGAATAAAAACGTAGAAGCTGGTCATCACGTTTGCGAGCAGCTCCGTAGGTCCCCAAGGTAATAGCCGCGGGAAAAACATGACCACCGTTATAGTCAGTGTGCTCACCAATCAAATTAATGCGCCCTGGTGAGAAAAAAGTTGCATCAGCCTCTTGTCCAAAAACATCGAGAAAGGCCTGCTTGAGTTGTTCTTTATCCATAAGAACCTCCTTGATTTTGTAATCGTTTTCTTTTATTGTACAACTCAAGAATTTAAAAGTCAATAGTTTTACTAAAAATTTACTAATTTTATGTTTTGTGCTATACTAGAGACAAATAGACAGGAGAAAAACATGGTTACTATCAAAGATATTGCCAAAAAAGCAGACCTATCCCCCGCCACCATTTCAAGAGTTCTAAAGGGCGACCTGACCTTATCCGTCAGCCCAGAAACCCGACAAAAAATCTTAAACTTGGCTCAAGACTTAGGCTACACCAAACACCTCAAAAAACAAGCACCCCAACAAAAAGGCACCATCGGAATTGTCCAATGGTACACCGAGAGCGAAGAGCTAGCCGACCTCTACTACTACTCTATCCGAGCTAGCATCGAGCAAGCCGCCAGCCTCTTGGGCTACCAAATCGTCCGCTCCTTCAACGACTTGACCAATCCCCTCCTTCAAGGATTGGACGGCATCATCGCAGTTGGTAAGTTTTCTTTTGGGCAAATAGCAGAGCTGACTAGCCTGTCTTCCAAGCTCATTTTTGTGGACTCTGATACACTGACCGAGGGATTCTCCTGCGTCACAACTGACTTTGAACACTCTGTCCAGACAGTTATCGACCACTTCCGTTCACAAGGTCTGACTGATATTGGACTCCTAGTCGGACAGGAAGAAACCACAGACGGACACCAACTGCCAACAGATCCCCGCCTGACTGCCTTTCGGACCTATCTAGGCTCCTTGGGCATGCTCCAAGAAAGTTATATCTATCAAGGAAAATTCTCAACTCAATCTGGCTATGAGCTGATGAGCCAGGCTATCGCAGACCTGGGTGACCAACTGCCACCTGCCTTTTTCATGGCAAACGATACTCTGGCTGTCGGCGCCCTTCGAGCACTTCAAGAGCGCCAAATAGCCGTTCCCGAACGTGTCCAACTCATCACCTTTAACGATACAGCCATCACGCGCCAAGTCTACCCAGCCCTATCTTCAATCAGCATCTTCACCGAAGAAATGGGGCAAGAAGCTATGCAACTGCTGGACCGTATCATTGCGAATCCGCAGCCCCACCACCCCCGCAAAATCAAGCTGGGTACCCAGCTGGTTATACGGGAGAGTTCTTATTAAAAGTGCAAAAGAAAAACCGAGAGTTCACAACGAATTCTCGGTTTTCTTTTATTCATTTTAATCCAACAACTTAGCCAATTCTTGAGCCAAGAGTTGTTGTGCAACTTGTGGGTTGGCTTGTCCCTTGGTTGCTTTCATCAAGAAGCCTGTAAAGGCCTTATCGGCATTGCGTTTGCCTGACTTGAAGTCAGCTACGGCTGCTTCATTATCCGCAAAAACTTGGTGGATAATCGGAATCAAGATCGCAGGGTCTGAAATCTGTACCAAACCAGCTTTCTCTACGTATGCCTTAGCAGAGCCGCCTTCTTTGGCCAAGTGAACAAAGACTTTCTTGGCAATTTTGGATGAAATAGTACCATCCGCAATCAAGGCAATCATCTCCACCAAGTTTTCTGGTGTTAAGGCGATTTGCTCAATAGTCTTACCTTCAGCATTGAGGAACTGAGCCACTTCACCCTGCAACCAGTTAGAAACTTGTTTAGCATCGCCACCTACTGCCACTGCTGCTTCAAAGAAATCAGACAGAGCCTTGGTAGACGTCAACTGACCGGCATCATAGGCGGTCAAGCCCAAGTTTTCCACATAGTGAGCACGGCGAGCCTTTGGAAAGACTGGCAATTCTGCACGCACTTCCTCAATCCAGCTATCATCAATCTCATAGAGCGGCAGGTCTGGCTCTGGGAAGTAACGGTAGTCCGCTGACCCTTCTTTGACACGCATAAGAATGGTTTCACCGGTAGATTCATCGTAACGACGAGTTTCCTGCTGGATTTGACCACCTGAACGCAAGATTTTTGCCTGACGTTCTACTTCGTGCTGCAAGCCCTTGCGAACATAGTTGAAGGAGTTGAGGTTTTTCAACTCAGTCTTGGTACCAAATTTTTCTTGACCATAAGGACGAAGAGAGATGTTGGCATCCACGCGCATAGAACCCTCTTCCATCTTCACATCTGAGATACCAGTGTACTGAATGATTTCTTTAAGGGCTGTCAAGTAGGCATAAGCTTCTTCAGGCGAACGCATATCCGCTTCTGATACAATCTCAATTAAAGGAACACCCTGACGGTTGAGGTCCACATAAGAATAACCATCTGTCCCGTGGGTATTCTTACCTGCATCCTCTTCCAAATGCGCACGCTCGATACGAATTTTCTTAGTCGTACCGTCTTCTAGCTCAATCTCAATCCAACCATTGTAGCCAATCGGCTCGTCAAACTGGGAAATCTGATAGGCCTTAGGGTTATCAGGATAGAAATAGTTCTTACGGTCAAAGTGCATGTCCTTGTGAATGTCCATGTTCAAGGCCAAGGCAGCCTTGATACCAGCATCCACAACACCCTTATTAAGGACAGGAAGGACACCTGGGAAAGACCAGTCAATCACGTTTGTATTGGCATTTGGATCCTCACCAAAATGAGCAGATGAAGGTGAGAAAATTTTCGAGTTGGTATTCAACTCCACATGGACTTCTAGACCAATAATCGTTTCAAAGTTCATTAGTTAGCACCTCCAAAAATCACTGGTTGCTGCTTGTGGTAGTCTGTTGTCGCTTCAAAGGCAGCAGCCACTTGGTAAATGGTCTCTTCTGAATATTTTGGACCAATCAACTGCAAACCGACTGGCAAGCCTTCCACAAAACCAGCAGGAATAGAAAGACCAGGGAGACCTGCCAAGTTTACAGGAATGGTTAACAAATCTGCCAAGTACATAGCGACAGGGTCATGGTTGAGCGTGTCCAAACCAAAGGCAACCGTCGGAGCTGTTGGACCCAAAATCAAGTCATAGTCAGCAAAGACTTTTTCAAAATCTTGGATAATCAAAGTCCGCACCTGACCAGCCTTCTTGAAGTAGGCATCGTAGTAACCTGATGACAGGCTGAAAGTTCCAAGCATAATACGGCGTTTGACTTCCTCGCCAAAACCTTGGCTACGGGTCTTCACATAAATCTCATCCAAGTTTGTCGCATCTTCTGCACGGAAACCATAACGGATACCGTCAAAACGTTGCAAGTTAGAAGAAGCCTCTGATGAAGCGATAATGTAGTAAACAGCAACCCCATACTTAGAATGTGGCAGGCTAACTTCCTCGATAATCGCACCCAGACTTTCCAAGTGCTTAGCCGCCTTGAGAATGGTTTCCTTGACCTGCGGATCGATCCCTTCTCCCATGTATTCTTTTGGAAGAGCGATTTTCAAGCCCTTGATGTCCTGACCAATCTTGCTGGTGAAGTCAGCAATTTCATTGATCGTTGATGTAGCGTCCTTGACATCATGACCAGAGATGACATTGAGCAACTGGGCATTTTCCTTAACCGTCTGTGAAAATGGACCAATCTGGTCAAGAGATGAACCAAAGGCAATCAAACCAATACGTGACACCGTTCCATAGGTTGGCTTCATACCGACGATACCATTAAAGGCCGCAGGCTGGCGAATGGAACCACCTGTGTCAGAACCGAGTGACAAACGGACCTGACCAGCAGCAACTGCTGCTGCCGAACCACCTGACGAACCACCAGGAACTTTTGTCTGGTCCCAAGCATTTTTAGTCGGTTTGAAGGCAGAATTTTCATTGGAGCCCCCCATGGCAAACTCATCCATGTTGGTCTTACCAACAATAATCATATCCTTAGCATAGGCCTGAGCAATAGAAGTCGCATCGAAAATCGGCTCGTAGTTATAGAGCATTTTTGAAGCTGCTGTGGTCAAAATTCCCTTAGTTGAGATATTGTCCTTGACTGCCAAAGGAATCCCTGCCATAACATTGTCCGCATCAATCCCTTTTTCATCAAGGGCAGCAGCTTGAGCCAAGGCCGCATCTTCTGTGATAGTCAAGAAAGCATCCACTGCACCCTCACGGCTCTTAATGTCTTCCAAAGTTGCCTTGGTCAACTCAACCGCAGAAATCTCCTTTTTGACAAGGAGGTCATGCAATTCATCAATGGTTTTATTGTTAAAAGTCATTAGGCATCTCCTCCCCCGTCTAGAATAGCTGGTACCTTGATAAAATTATCTTGTGATTCAGGCACATTTTTAAAGAGCTCCTCACGGCTCTCACCTTTTTGGGCAATATCTGCTCGCAAGACATTCTTACGGTCAGCCATAGTGGTCGTCACCGCAACACCGGTCGTATCCACTTCATTGAGCAATTCAACCATATCAACAATCTTGCTCAAACTTGTCGCAAATTCCGCTGTTTCTTGATCCGAAAATTCCAGCTTAGACAGCTTGGCAACGTGACGGACTTCAGCTTCAGAAATCTTCATTCTTACTTTCCTCCTAATGGAAATCTATCTTCTCATTATACCATATTTCCAGCCCCAGACAAAGGTAGAAATGACCTAATATGTTACCTATTTCCTCCTAAAAATCCGTTCTTTAAATTGCGCAGTATTCCTAATCTCACACCGTAAAACGATAAAAAACAGCAAGTTTCATCTAGCAATAAAACTTACTGTTTGCTTAGCCTATCTTTTTATGAACTAATCCTTTGCATGTTTGCGGTATTTTTCCATTTTCCCCTTAAAAAGCTCTCCATTACTTGGTGCTGTATAGGAGACAGCATTGGCTCCAGCTTCGATAACCCGACGAATAGAGTCCTCAGTCGGACCACCAGTCGCAATAATTGGAAAGTCAGGGAAAGCTTCTCGAATCTTCTTCACAACCCTTGGCGTTTCCATACCGCAAGAAACATTTAAAATATCTACTCCTGCTTCAATCCGTGAGGTTAAATCAGACTTTTCAGAAACAACTGTATAAATGATAGGAATATCCACTACTTTATTGATTGCCTCAATTGTTTTTACATCCGTTGGTCCATTTACCACAACAGCGTATGCTCCCTCCGACTCAGACAATAGACTCATATTAGCTGAACGCATACCTGTCGTCAAGCCTCCACCAACACCAGCCAAGACTGGAACTGACGCAACCAACATAATACTTTTGATAATAGCTGGACTGGGCGTAAATGGATATACAGCCAAAATAGCATCTGCATTGTGATTGGCAATAATCGACACATCCGTTGTAAATAAGACTGAACGAATGCGACGACCATAAATACGAATTCCACTACATTCCTTGATAACTTCTGGCATCTGAACAATATCCTGCCGTAAATCTGATAAAACAGATGGAATAAACTGTTCGCTCATCCGCAACCTCCTCTATACTAGCTACAATAATATATAGTATAACATATTATTTCATGGAAGAGACACAAAAACAATCCATTTTGCCACTGCTTTCACAATAAAGTACTTTTCAACAGATTTTTTTAAAAAAAGAGACAGCTTTCGCTGCCTCCCATTTCTCCGACCAAAATAGTCTGTAGGACTATCTTAACGACGGATTTCTTTGATACGTGCTGCTTTACCTTGCAATGCACGTAGGTAGTACAATTTAGCACGACGTACTTTACCGTAACGTACTACTTCAATCTTATCAACACGTGGAGTGTGGATTGGGAATGTACGTTCAACACCTACACCACCAGAGATTTTACGTACAGTGTACATTTCTGAGATGCCTTGACCTTTACGAGAGATAACAACACCCTCGAAAATCTGGATACGTTCGCGGTTACCTTCGACAACCTTAGCGTGAACACGCACAGTGTCACCAGGACGGAATGAAGGGATGTCAGTACGAAGTTGACCTTCTGTCAAACTTTGGATCAATGGATTCATTTTATTCTCCTATCTTTGTCAATCTTAGGTGCTTTTAAACCCAGCGGATAAACTGTATTTTTGTGCGTCCATTACACACAGACTATATTATACACCAAGTAATCACCTATGTAAAGCATTTTGATAAATTTATCATGGTCAATCACACCGCTTCTTTTATAGTCTTTTAGTTTACTTTTAGTACTAGGCAACGAGCTGCAGACAGTACTGGAGTACGGCAAAGCGAGTTAACGAAGTAATAAAAGAAAAACTAAATGACTATATCAGAATCAGACTGACGACGTAGTTGTAGATGGAACTGAAGTTCATCAAGCTAAGTCAACAAGGTCTGAGTTTGATTTTCGAAGAGTGTTAATGATACAGATTCCTGTTGGAGAAAAACGAAAAACCAGTCCACAGACTGGTCACTATACTATTAGTCAATGATTGTCGCACCAAGTACATGACGCAAATGGTTGAGAGCAAACTGATGATTCTCCTCCGTCAATGCAGCAATGGCTGATGAGATCACCTCAATACGATACCCCTTATTATAAGCATCAATAGCTGTATGAAGAACACAAATATCAGACAAAACCCCCGTCAAGACAACCGTATCTACACCACGTTCTCTTAGTCGAACATCCAAATCCGTCCCAGAAAAAGTAGAATAATGACGTTTATCCATCCAACGAACACGTGCATGCCCTTTATGTTTTTGATAAAAATCTGCTAAAGGACCATACAAGTCACGCCCTTGCGTCCCAATGATATTATGACTTGGGAAAAGCTGAGCTTCAGGATGAAATTCATCCCCCTCCTCATGACCATCAATCGCAAAGAAAATGTAGTCTCCATTTTCAAAAGCTTCTTGCGTAACCTGAGCAATTCGTTCAGAAATAGCCTGAGCTGATTTTCCAGCAGTCAACTTTCCTTCGTCTGCCACAAAATCTATTGTATAATCAATCGAAATCAATGCTTTTGTCATTTTAGTAGTCACGTTTCTTAATTTCATCAAAAATAGCTGGGATGAGAACTTTCAAATAAGTCCCCTTCATTCCCAAAGAACGACTTTCAATAATCCCTGCACTCTCCAACTTACGCAGTGCATTCACAATCACCGAGCGTGTAATACCGATACGATCTGCAATCACAGAAGCAGTCAATTGCCCCTCGTTGCCATCCAATTCACCCAAAATAGCTGCAACTGCCTTCATTTCTGAGTAAGATAGCGTATTTACCGCCATATTAACTGCCGCACGACGACGGATATTCTTCTCGTCTTCTTCCCGTTGGAAATTAAGTAACTGAATACCAACTACTGTTGCCGCAATCTCCACCAAAATCAAATCATCATCGTGAAACTGCTCATCATTCCGCCAAATAATAAGCGAACCAAAACGAATCCCCGTCACATGGATAGGCGCTATCGTTGTCAGACCATTTGGATAGGTCGAACGTGATTCGACAGGGATGGCAGTCAACTCGCTCTCGACAGGCAAATTAACCTGCGTATCGTAAACCTGTGCAACTGCTTTTACATATCCTTCTGGGAATTGTTTATTTTGGAAAAATTCTTCCACACGATCATTGTTCGTCTCATAGTTCATGTGGTATCCCAAAACCTCACCTTCACTATTAATGATGCACGAGTTGCAGTCAATAATAGCTGATAAATGCTCAGCAATGGCATTGTAAGGCAATTCTTCTGCCAATTGCTCTTCGGAACGCTTCAAAATAGAAGTAATATTCCGTGTCTTCTCTAATAATGTTGTCATATTTTCCTCTTTACTCTGTAATTGCTTTCAGTATAGCAAAAAATACATAAAATTTCAACAATTATCAGAATATTTACCGTTGTTAGAAAAATACAAACAATTTCATTCAAGTAAAAAGAAAAGGCTGATTAACATTCAGCCCTAAATTCCATTATCTACGATATTGCCGCAAGAATCGTGACATTTTTTCTTGAATTTCTGCCAACTCATCCACACGTGGTAAATACACAATACGGAAATGATCTGGATCCTTCCAGTTAAAACCTCGACCATGGACCAAAAGTACTTTTTCTTGCTTGAGGAAATCCAATACAAATTGTTCATCATCATCAACTCTGTACATCTCACGATCAATTTTTGGGAAGACATACAGACCAGCCTTAGGTTTTACAGCAGAAAGTCCTGGAATATCATTAATCGCCTTAGTAATAAACTCCCTTTGTTCATATAAGCGTCCGCCAGGCATCAAGAGTTCATCAACCGATTGGTAACCTCCCAAAGAAGTTTGAACAACCTGTTGAGCCAAAACGTTTGAACACAAACGCATATTGGACAACATATTCAAGCCTTCAATGTAACCTTTTACATGTTTTTTCGGACCAGATAAGACCATCCAGCCTACTCGGAAACCACAAATACGATGCGATTTAGACAATCCATTCATTGTCACAATAAACAAATCTGGAGCCAGTGTCGCAATAGGGATATGAACAGCTCCGTCAAAGACCATACGATCATAAATCTCATCAGAGAAAATAATCAATTCATGTCTACGAGCAATATCAATGATTCCTTCTAAAATTTCTTTCGGATAGAGAGCACCAGTTGGATTATTTGGATTGATAAGGACAATTGCCTTGGTTCGAGAAGTCACCTTGGACTCCATGTCTGCCAAATCTGGATACCATTCAGCTGCTTCATCACAAACATAGTGAACAGCTTTACCACCAGCCAAACTAACTGCAGCAGTCCAGAGAGGATAGTCTGGCATTGGCACCAACACCTCATCACCATTATCTAGCAAACCTTGCATAGACATAACAATCAGCTCACTCACGCCGTTTCCAAGATAAATATCTTCAATATCAACATTTGGAAATTTCTTTAGCTGACAATACTGCATGATAGCCTTACGTGCAGAAAAAATTCCCTTACTGTTCGAATATCCCTCAGATTTACGGGCGTTATGAATCAAGTCACGAATAACTTCATCTGGAGCAGTAAAACCAAATTCTGCAGGATTCCCCGTATTCAAACGTAAAATCTGCTCTCCATTGGCACGCATGCGCATGGCCTCTTCCAAAACAGGCCCACGAATATCATATGCTACATCATCCAATTTTGTTGACTTGTTAAATTGCTTCATGTCGTCACCTCGACTTTCTATCTTTTCTATTGTACTGTAAAAGCTAAAAAAGTACAAGAATCCTTTACATTTTCTCTCAAAAGGCTTATAATAAAAATGTAAGGAACTACTCTACCTATTTCGGGACAAAGCTCTTCTGAAAGGAGTGATTATTATGACACAAACTTACAAAACAATACTCGTCGCTGTAGACGGCTCTAAAGGAGCAGAATTAGCTCTTCATAAAGCCATTCATGTTGCACTACGCAACCAAGCACGTCTGATTATCGCCCATGTGATTGATACCCGTGCTCTCCACAATGTTGTTGCATTTGACGCCTCTGTCTATGAATCTTTAGAAAGAGAGGCGGAGCTCCTCCTCGAAGAATACAAACAAGAAGCCCTCAACGCTGGTCTGACCGATGTACAGATTCGCATTGAATTCGGTAATCCTAAAACCCTACTGGCTATCGATATTCCAAAGGAAACCGGTGCGGATCTTATGTTACTTGGAGCAACTGGTCTAAATGCCTTTGAACGTCTCCTAATCGGATCCTCATCCGAATATATCATGCGCCACGCAACTATTGATTTACTCATTGTTCGCGATGGAGAAAAAAGTTTATAAACCAAAAGACTTGATTTACGAATCAAGTCTTTTCATCTGTCTTTTCAGCTCTTCCTGAATCTTTTCCTCCGGCGCAAACCGTTCTTCCCAATCATCAGGTTTTAAAATTTTATGAGTAATTGGATCAAAATGGGCCTTCCCATCTGGAAATGTTTTCCCCATATTTGCAGTATGGACTATCTGAAAAATTGGTTCTGGATCAACCCCCATCAAAACAAACGAACCATATGTAAAATAAAGAATATCCAGCAAAGCATCTACCTGATCCTGCATCGAAACCCCGAAACTTCTCTTGCCAGATACCTTAGCAGCAGCAGTATCTAAATCCTGATGAAGTTGTTGAATAAAATCATGAAACTCAACTTCAGATTCTGAAGCTGCATGTAGAAATTCTACCAACTCCTCCACTTTAAAACCAGCACGATGCAAAGCCGTCTGTCCATCATACACACTGGGAAGTTCTTGGGTTTCACCATCCATTAAAAAATGAAAATCCTTTACCCTATTAAAATTATCGTCCTTGCTCTGAAACATCTTATCCCTCAATCACACCAAAATGAATTAATGCCTTATAAATCCCATCACGATTATTTGTATCTGTAACAAAGGAAGCTGCTTGTTTAACCTTTTTCGTCCCATTTCCCATCGCTACCGAGTGCTGAATTTCATTCAACATTTCAAAATCATTATTAGAATCTCCGAATACCATAACTTCATCTAACTCAAAACCATATCGATCTGCAACCTTTACAATACCCGATAATTTTGAATTTCCCTTACTGATAATATCAGTCGCATAGGGACTCGAACGCGTAAAAGACAAGTTCGGAAAGAGCACCTCCAATGATTGCGTCTCCCTTTCCGTCGTCAGCAACATCAGCTGATAGATTGGTTGAAAGAGAAAACCTTTCAAATTCGTTTCCTGTTGAGGACTAATCCAACGTACCAAGCGATTGAAAATAAAGTTTATGATTCCAGCCCAGGACTCCGGAATCATACGCGTCACACGATATGCAAAATTTCCTGTTCCAGCACTCATAATCTTACTACCAAATATGCCTTTAGCAGTTCCAAAAGACAAATCCTTATGGTGAGTTTGCGCATACTCCATAATTTGTTCAATTTGCTTTGACTCTAAACTCTGACTATAAATAACTTCTTCTCTTGAAAAAATATATTGACCATTATAAGTAATGGCCAAATCTAGCCCTAAACTAGCCATATACTGCAAAACAAAACGAGGGTCACGTCCTGTAGCTAGACCAACTAAAATCCCCTTCTCTTTCAAAGTATTAATGGCGAGAATAGTTGAACTACTAACCATACGATTGTCGGTCAATAAGGTACCATCAATATCGAAAAATACAGCCTTTATCGTCAACCAACTCACCTACTTTCTAAGAATTATGTTACAATTAGTATATCACACTTTGAAAGAAACTGAAAATTTATGAAAAAAATTCTAGTATTGCATACAGGTGGAACCATTTCTATGCAAGCCAATCATCAGGGTGAAGTTGCATCGAGTAAAATCAATCCAATGACCCAAATTGATAGCCCACTAGAAGAAATTCAAGTGACATCCTTGGATTTTCTCAATGTTCCAAGTCCACACATTCGCTTAGAACACATGATGGCTCTATACCAAAAAATCAAAGAAGAACAAATGAACTTCGATGGTTTTGTCATTACACATGGCACAGATACTTTAGAAGAAACTGCCTATTTCCTTGATACAATGGCTATTCCAGAAAAACCAATTGTATTGACCGGAGCCATGCGTTCCTCAAATGAACTAGGTAGCGACGGGATTTATAACTACCGAACAGCCCTACGTGTGGCTGCTGATGATAAATCCTCAGATAAAAGTGTTCTAGTGGTCATGAACGATGAAATTCATGCTGCTAAATATGTTACAAAAACGCATACCACCAATGTCTCAACCTTTCAAACACCAACCCATGGACCACTGGGCTTAGTCACCAAACGAGAGATTCTCTATTTTAAAACTGCTGAACCACGTGTTCGATTTGACTTGTCAAGAGTCACAGGAACGGTCCCAATCATAAAAGCTTATGCAGATATGGACTCCATCCTCCTTGATTCTCTCACTGCAAGCTCAATTTCCGGCTTAGTCATTGAAGCACTCGGCGCCGGAAATCTTCCGCCTACCATCCTTCCAGCCATTAAGAAACTCCTTGATCAAAAGATACCCATTATTCTGGTATCTCGCTGTTTTAACGGAATTGCTGAGCCTGTCTATGCCTACCAAGGAGGTGGCATCCAACTGGAGCAAGACGGCATTCTATTTGTTAAAGAATTGAATGCTCAAAAAGCCCGCCTCAAACTCCTTATCGCTCTCAATGCAGGCTTGGAAGAGCAAAGCTTGGCAGATTACATCCAAGGTTAATCGTTGACGAACTATACAATATGTCAAAAGACCAGCACATGTGTGTTGGCCTTTTTATATGACTAATCCAATTCCTCTCGATCTTTCAAATTAGCAAGTAAAATCGACCAATTAGGGTCCTCCTGCCAATTTTCCACACTAACAATCTGACTAGCAACTCGTCTTGCTTCCTCTAAAATTGGATAGTCCTCGATAATATTTGCAACCTGAAATTCTGGCAAACCTGATTGACGAGTTCCAAATATTTCTCCAGACCCACGCATTTTCAAGTCTGCTTCAGCCAAAATAAAACCATCTGTCGTCTCTGTCATAATTTTCATGCGTTCCTTACCAGACTCTGTTTTAGGATTAGCAACTAACACTGCATAAGACTGCTTATGACCACGTCCTACACGCCCTCTCAACTGATGTAATTGGCTTAAACCAAAACGATCTGCATCCATAATAACCATCACCGTTGCATTGGGCACATTGACTCCGACTTCAATAACAGTGGTAGAAACCAAAATATTCGTTTTTCGCTCCTTAAAAGCCTGCATGATGGCATCTTTCTCGTCATTTTTCATCTTACCGTGTAACAAATCCACTGTAACTTGCTCTCCAAAATGCGCCTGTAAATCAGATTGCAGATCTACAGCATTCTTTAAATCCAGAGCCTCAGATTCTTCAATCAGCGGAGAGATAAAATAAACCTGGGCACCTACTTCTAACTCCCGCTCCAACCAATCTAAGACCGTGGGCAGCTGTTGATGTTTGACCCAGCGAGTAATAATTGGCTTCCGACCAGCAGGCAACTGATTAATAATCGATACATCCATATCTCCAAAAGCTGTAATGGCTAACGTCCGAGGAATAGGTGTAGCAGTCATCATGAGCACATCCGGATTATCACCCTTCTCACGAAACAGACGGCGTTGTTTAACCCCAAAACGATGTTGCTCATCCGTCACAACCAAACCAAGCTTATGGTACGTCACACTTTCCTGGATAAGAGCATGAGTTCCTACAATGATGTCTACCTGACCACTAGAAATCGCCTCTAAAGCAGTACGACGCTCCGCAACCTTCATTCCCCCTGTCAAAAGAGCAATAGAAAGTTCTGGAAAAAGCTGGCGCAAACTCTCAAAGTGTTGCTCCGCCAAAATTTCTGTCGGCACCATAATTGCAGCCTGCATCCCCGCAGTTACAGCAGCAAACATAGCCAATCCAGCAACTACTGTCTTCCCTGAACCAACATCCCCTTGTAGCAAACGATTCATGTGCCCATAGGACTTCATATCTGATAGTATTTCAGCCAAAGCCCCAGACTGAGCATCCGTTAAGACAAACGGCAATTGTCTTATTTGCATAGCCAATCTATCAGCATCATAGGCAATCTTCAAACCATTCGAAATATCACGATTGTTGGCTTTCAGCAGTTGCAACTGTAATTGAAAATAAAATAATTCCTCAAACTTCATACGTCGCAAAGCTTGTCTATACTCTTCTAAATTTGTCGGAAAATGCATCGCAAAAACCGCCTCTCGGCGATTCATTAACCGATAGCGCTCTCGTAAAACTGATGGTAAATTCTCCTCTAATAAATGCAAATATCCCTGATCAATAGCTGTTTTAATTGCCTTAACCAAATTTACTTGCGAAATCCCTTGCGCCACATGATAGACAGGCTGTAGCTCATCTGATACTTGAGCCAAAACTTTCATTCCTGTCAAACTTGCCTTAGCCTTATCCCACTTTCCCCAAACTGCAATATCCTGCCCCAAAACAATCTTATCTGCTAAATAAGGCTGATTAAAAAACGAAACTGCTAAGACAACCTCACCCTGTTTCATTGAAAAACGGAGTCTATTTCTTTTGTAACCATAATACTGTACATTAGCTGGAGATACCACCTCCCCAACTACCACTGCCTTCTCACCATCCTGCAAATCATAAATAGACTTACTCTCAAAATCTTCATATCTAAATGGATAGTAAGTCAGCAAATCATTAATATTCTGAATGTTAATTTTTAAAAATTTTTCAGCCGATTTTGGACCAATCCCTGGCAAAACCGATAATTCATCACATAATCTTTTCATGTCTCTATTATATCAACAAACAATGAATAGACAAAGCAACAAGAAAAGAAAAAGGAGCCAAATTAAAGCCCATTCACCTCAAAAAACAAAAAAAGAGACTTAAGCAGCCTCCCAATATAGTCCGTACGGGATTCGAACCCGTGTTACCGCCGTGAAAAGGCGGTGTCTTAACCCCTTGACCAACGGACCATATACTAAAGATTTCTCTTTACTCCGCCAACAGGGCTCGAACCTGTGACATCATGATTAACAGTCATGCGCTCTACCAACTGAGCTATGGCGGAATATGCTAAGCGACTACCGTATCTAACAGGGGGCAACCCCCAACTACTTCAGGCGTTCTAGGGCTTAACTGCTGTGTTCGGCATGGGTACAGGTGTATCTCCTAGGCTATCGTCACTTAACTGTTGAGTC
>NZ_JAOTGD010000014.1:0-39586 GCF_044427405.1 Streptococcus sp. 2020WUSS089
TAGCCTTGGCCACCTAGCCTAACAGCTTCAAGCCTGTTATCAAATGAAATCATCAACTTACTCAAACATAGTGAAACATCTAATTCTTGACCAAGGTAAGGTGGCTAACTTCATTATAGAACTTTCGATAGTTTTAGATTTCATAACATTTGTGAAAAAAATATCTTTATGCAAGAAAAAATACAGAAAATATGATACAATGGTAAAGTAAATATAATTTAAGGAGTTCTTATCTAATGGCAAAATTGACTGTTAAAGATGTAGAATTGAAAGGCAAAAAAGTTCTTGTTCGTGTGGACTTCAACGTGCCTTTGAAAGATGGCGTTATCACTAACGATAACCGTATTACAGCAGCTCTTCCAACTATCAAGTATATTCTTGAGCAAGGTGGACGTGCAATTCTTTTCTCTCACCTTGGACGTGTAAAAGAAGAAGCAGATAAAGAAGGTAAATCATTGGCTCCTGTGGCAGCTGACTTAGCAGCTAAATTGGGTCAAGACGTTGCTTTCATCTCAGGTGCTACTCGTGGTGCTGAATTGGAAGCAGCTATCAATGCTTTGGAAGATGGACAAGTTCTCCTTGTTGAAAACACTCGTTTCGAAGATGTTGATGGTAAGAAAGAATCTAAAAACGACGAAGAACTTGGTAAATACTGGGCTTCACTTGGTGACGGTATCTTCGTTAACGATGCATTTGGTACTGCACACCGTGCACACGCATCAAACGTTGGTATCTCAGCAAACGTAGAAAAAGCAGTAGCTGGTTTCCTTTTGGAAAACGAAATTGCATACATCCAAGAAGCTGTTGAAACTCCAGAGCGTCCATTTGTGGCAATCCTTGGTGGTTCAAAAGTATCTGATAAGATTGGCGTTATCGAGAACCTTCTTGAAAAAGCTGATAAAGTTCTTATCGGTGGTGGTATGACTTATACCTTCTACAAAGCTCAAGGTATCGAAATCGGTAACTCACTTGTAGAGGAAGACAAATTGGATGTCGCAAAAGCACTTCTTGAAAAAGCTAACGGTAAATTGATCTTACCAGTTGACTCAAAAGAAGCTAACGCATTTGCTGGATACACTGAAGTTCGTGACACTGAAGGCGAAGCAGTTTCAGAAGGCTTCCTTGGTCTTGACATCGGTCCTAAGTCAATCGCTAAGTTTGACGAAGCTTTGACTGGTGCGAAAACAGTTGTTTGGAATGGACCTATGGGTGTATTTGAAAACCCAGACTTCCAAGCTGGTACAATCGGTGTAATGGACGCTATCGTGAAACAACCAGGCGTGAAATCAATCATCGGTGGTGGTGACTCAGCAGCAGCAGCTATCAACCTTGGCCGTGCAGACAAGTTCTCATGGATCTCAACTGGTGGTGGTGCATCAATGGAACTTCTTGAGGGCAAAGTGCTTCCAGGACTTGCAGCTCTTACTGAAAAGTAAAAACTTGCGACGAAAAGAGTTGGGTAACCAGCTCTTTTCTAGTGCAAAGGCTAGATTTTCTGTGAACCTAGTGAGTTTAGAAAATCAGCCTAGGTAAAGGCTAAAATGCAACGGATTTCCGTTGCATTTTGTGCATCGCGTAGAGTTTCTACGAAGCTAAGCGAGTTAGAAAGTCTAGCAAGGTGAAAAGTATTGCCTGGTCTCGCAGCTCTTACTGAAAAATAGGCGGTAAGTCAGCTCAAAATATCTGGGGGATATTTTGAGGTTGGAAATAGAAGAAGCGAAGCTTCTGTCAAAAATGATTCCGTAGCTTGTCACTTTGTTTTTATTGGGTGACAACTTCAAATAGTCCACTGGACTATTTGAACCCCACAAGGCTGAATAGGTTGGTCACAAGCGTAGCAAAGTGAACTGCTATTCAGCTACTGCGTATGAACGATGAAAAGAGTTGGGAGACCAACTCTTTTCTAGTACAAAGGCTAAAATGCAACGGATTTCCGTTGCATTTTGTGCATCGTGTAGAGTTTCTATGAAGCTAAGCGAGTTAGAAAGTCTAGCAAGGTGAAAAGTGCTTCCAGAACTTGCGGTGCTTACTGAAATGAAAAATAGGCGGTGAGTCAGTTCAACATATCTGGGAGATATGTTGAGGTTAGAAATAGAAGAAGCGAGGCTTCTGTCAAAAATGATTTCGTAGCTTGTTGCTTTGTTTTTTTCTTGGTGCTAACTTCAAATAGTCCACTAGGCTATTTGAACCCCGCAAGACTGAATCTTGGTCACAACTGCCATTCAGCTACTGCGCACAAAATATAAAATTCAAAAAAGACGTTGTTTTTTTGCAGCGTCTATTCGTTTATCTTACTTCTGGGTTCCTTTTTGCAGCTGATTTAAAGTGGCAGATTATTGTTTTTTTGAAAAGCTGGCGTGAACAGGTGGCTTTTCCAGTCGAGCTTAGGAGAAAAGAAAAGCTGGGCAGGTATTTGCTATTCTATTTTCCGAAATCATGTTAGAATAGAGGTATGTTAAAAAAATATACATTTGATCCAAAGAAATTTCGGTTGGGGATGCGGACGTTCAAATCGGGTTTGGCAGTCTTCCTAGTTATTCTTTTGTTTGGTTTTATGGGGTGGCAAGGGATTCAGATTGCGGCTTTGACGGCTGTGTTTAGTTTACGAGAAGACTTCGATCAGAGTGTCCATTTTGGAGCTTCTCGTATTCTGGGTAATTCTATTGGTGGTTTTTATGCGCTACTTTTCTTTATTTTGGATAGGTTATTCTTAGATCATTTTTGGGTAACTGCGGTTTTTGTTCCAATATTTGTCATGTTAACGATTATGACAAATGTGGCGATGAATAATAAAGCGGGAATTATTGGTGGAGTGTCAGCTTTATTAATTATTACATTGTCTATTCCTGCTGGTGATACGATTCAATATGTGTTTATTCGCGTGTTTGAAACTTTTATCGGAGTTTTCATTGCGATTCTAGTTAATTATGATGTGAATGTTATAAAAAAACGTTTTCAGGATAAATGATGTCACAAAATATAACATCGCCTATTGACCTCAAAAAAAAATTCTCCTATAATGGTAGGCAGAAAGGAGTTCGTTATGAGAGAAAAAGAGTTTCGTCGTTCCTTAGCCATCTTTCCGATCGGTAGTGTGATGAAGTTGACAGATTTAACTGCTCGTCAAATTCGTTACTATGAAGATCAAGGCTTGATTAAGCCCGATCGCAATGAAGGGAATCGTCGCTTGTATTCTCTAAACGATATGGACTTACTTTTAGAAATCAAGGATTTTTTGGATGAAGGTTTGAATATTGCTGCGATTAAGAAGGAATATGCAAATCGGGAAGCGAAAGCTAAGGTCCAAAAACAGCAGAAAACCTTGACTGATGAAGATGTCCGTCGTATCTTACATGATGAATTCAGTCGTCAGGGACGATTTTCAAGTCCTAGTTCCATTTTCCGTTCGTCGTAATTAGCTTTTAAAATAGAGGAGAAAAATAATGACATTCACAGTGGCAGATATCAAGCGCGATATCAAAGAGAAAAACGTTACCTTCCTACGTCTTATGTTTACAGACATCATGGGAGTGATGAAAAACGTAGAAATTCCAGCAACTGATGAGCAGGTCGAAAAGGTTTTGTCAAATAAGGTCATGTTTGATGGTTCATCTATTGAAGGATTTGTTCGTATCAATGAATCAGATATGTATCTTTACCCAGACTTGGATACATGGACTATCTTCCCTTGGGGTGATGAAAATGGCCGTGTAGCTGGTTTGATTTGTGATATTTATACAACAGATGCTAAGCCTTTTGCTGGTGACCCACGTGGAAATTTGAAGAAATCGCTTCGTCACATGGAAGAGGCAGGTTTCTCTTCATTCAACCTTGGTCCAGAACCAGAATTCTTCCTCTTTAAGATGGACGAACAAGGAAATCCAACGCTTGAAGTAAATGATAAAGGTGGTTACTTTGACCTCGCACCAACGGACTTGGCTGATAATACACGTCGCGAAATCGTCAATGTCTTGACAGAGATGGGCTTTGAAGTTGAAGCGAGCCATCACGAAGTGGCAGTAGGTCAGCATGAAATTGACTTCAAATATGCGGATGTCTTAAAAGCTTGTGACAATATTCAAATCTTCAAGTTAGTTGTTAAAACAATTGCTCGTAAGCATGGTATGTATGCGACATTTATGGCCAAGCCTAAGTTTGGTATTGCTGGCTCAGGTATGCACTGTAACATGTCACTCTTTGATAAGGATGGGAATAATGCCTTCTTTGATTCAGAAGATCCTCGCGGTATGCAGCTGTCTCAAACTGCTTACCATTTCCTTGGTGGTTTGATTAAGCATGCTTATAACTATACTGCCATTACAAACCCGACAGTGAATTCTTACAAGCGTTTGGTTCCAGGCTTTGAAGCTCCTGTGTATATTGCTTGGGCTGGTAAAAACCGCTCACCATTGGTTCGCGTACCTGCATCACGTGGAATGGGAACTCGTTTGGAATTGCGCTCAGTTGATCCAACTGCCAACCCATACTTAGCTATGGCCGTTCTATTGGAAGTTGGCTTGGAAGGTATTCAAAATAAGATTGAAGCACCAGCACCAGTAGAATCTAATATCTATGCAATGTCTGATGAGGAGCGTCGTGAAGCAGGAATCACTGATCTTCCTTCAACTCTTCACAATGCATTGAAAGCTCTTCGTGAAGATGAGGTAGTTCGTGCAGCTCTAGGTGATCATATCTATACGAATTTCTTGGAAGCTAAGAAAATCGAATGGGCAAGCTACGCAACCTACGTTTCTCAATGGGAAATCGACAACTATTTAGATATGTATTAAAAAAATGGTCCGGTGGACCATTTTTTCATGAGCTTGAAAACCAGATAGCGAATTAGGACCCCAACGGGTCCTTTGTTCATGAGCTGAGAAATTGGAAAGCAAGTAATGGTCCAGTGGAGTGAAGTAGTCTGGGAAGAGACTGTTTCAGCCTGAGCTAAGAAATAGCAGGGCGAGGGAATGGACATGAGCTTGAAATCGGTCTTTTTTTCAAGCTGGGTTATCTTGTTATACTCAATGAAAATCAAAAGTAGCCTAGGAAACGAAGCCGAAGATAGAACTGGAGTTCATCAAGGCAAGTTGACAACGGATAATTTTGATTTTCGAAGAGTATTAATATAAAATAAATCCCAGAGGTTTCACCTATGGGATTTTAGTGTGTTATCGGTCAGGCGTCAGAATCATTGGGATAATGATTGGTTCACGCTCTGTTTTTTCGTATAGGAATGGTCGTAGGGCGTTAACAATGGCGCCGTTGACTGTTTGGATATTTGCGTCTTTGTTGCGCATGGCGATGCGGATAGCGTTGAAAAGGACGCGTTGACTTTCGCGAATGAGCTCGCCAGATTCTCTCATATAGATAAAGCCGCGACTGAGGATGTCTGGTCCTGCTAATATCATCTTAGAATTAAAATCGACAGTGGCTACTGCAAGGACAACACCATCTTCTGAAAGATCGCGGCGATCTTTGAGGACTGCTGCGCCGATTTCACCGATGCGGTTTCCATCGACATAGATGTCTTGGGCGTTGAATTGACCTGCGAGACGTGCAGAATCTTTTGTCAGAGCAAGGACATCTCCGTTTTCCATGATGAAGATATTATCTTTTGGAACGCCTGTATCAACAGCTAGGCTGGCATGGATTTTTTGCATGCGGTATTCACCATGGACAGGCATGAAGTATTTTGGCTTGATCAGGCGGAGCATGAGTTTTTGCTCTTGTTGACCACCGTGCCCAGAGGTGTGGATGTTGTTAATTTTACCGTGAATCACATCGACACCGGCTTCAATCAAGATATTGATGAGCTTGTTGACACCTGTGGTATTTCCCGGAATAGGGCTGGACGAGAAGATAACCGTGTCGCCTGGCTGGAGTTGCACTTGACGGTGGGTACCGTGGGCGATGCGAGAGAGTGCTGCCATAGGCTCCCCTTGGCTACCTGTACAGAGAATCATGATCTCGCTGGCAGGGTATTCTTTGATCTCGTTTGGCTCGATGAAGGTATCCTTAGGCACCTTGATGTAGCCGAGCTCGATACCGTTAACAATGGCTTTTTCCATGGAACGTCCAAAGACAGCGATCTTGCGTCCGGTCTTAACCGCTGCATCAGCCGCCTGTTGGAGACGGAAGATGTTGGAGGCAAAGGAAGCAAAGATGATACGTCCGTGGATGCCTTCAATCAGCTTCATGATGGACTGACCGACCACTTTTTCCGAGTTGGTAAAGGTTGGAACTTCAGCATTTGTCGAGTCGGAGAGGAGGCAGAGAACGCCTTCTTCACCGAGGGCAGCCATGCGGTGAAGGTCTGCTGGCTCGCCAACTGGAGTGAAATCGAACTTGAAGTCACCGGTACAGACGATTTTTCCTTGCGGGGTGTCAACGACGATACCAAGTGGCTCTGGAATGGAGTGGGTGGTACGGAAGAAGCTGACTTTTAGGTGTTTGAAGGTCAACTCTGTATTATGATTGATTTCATGCAAAGTCGCATCACGGAGCAGTCCGTGTTCTTCCAATTTGCCTCGAATGAGGGCGAGGGCTAAAGGTCCAGCATAGATTGGGACGTTGGCTTGCTTGAGTAAGAAGGGAATGCCTCCGATGTGGTCTTCGTGCCCGTGGGTAATAACCAGACCTTTCACGCGGTCTAGGTTTTCAACGATGTAGGAGTAGTCTGGGATAACGTAGTCGATACCCAATAGGTCATCTTCTGGGAACTTGATACCGGCATCGACGATGAGAATTTCATCCTTGTACTCGATACCGTAGGTGTTTTTCCCGATTTCTCCCAAACCACCGATGGCGAAAACGCCAACTTCATGAGGTTTTAGATTGACTGATGACATGGATTAAAACTCCGTAATTTTGAAATCTGCGTGCTCTTTCTCGTATTCAAGATGATTGTCTGATAAGAGGTCGATAAATTCGATATTGTATTCAGGGCGGTTGGTTTCCACCAATTCACGCGCGATAATACGACCTTCCAATTCTGATGCAGCATCGATGTCTAGATAAAGAGCGCGTGTTTGCTCGCGACGTGGGCTAATTTTTGATTCTTGATAGAATACTTTATAAATCATGTGTAGTATAGTTCCTTTCTTTTTGACTGGCAACTATGAAAAAAGCCCCAAACAGTTGGGGCTGTCTGGTAATGCCTATTCAATTTTCTCGAGTTGTCAATTTATTCAGTCTAAATGTACTCTTCATTATACCATAAAATATGCTGATGGTAAAAGGGTTTGGTAGGAAAATGGAAAAGTGTCATGATTTTCAGAAATTCGGTATTTCAGAAGGGGATAAATCAAAGAAATGAGTTAGGATTCCATTACTAAGACTAAGTTCAATTGTGCCGAGAAATGCCTGTCAACTGCCAGATAGTGATGTGACTTACTAGAATGACAAATCGGTTCGATCCATTAACCTACTAGAAATAACAACTCAGTCTTTTCATTATTTGAAAAAAAGGCCAAGATAGCTTACAATAGAGAGTAGACTTGTAAAGAAAGAGAAACGTATGAAAATCCTAGCTTTAGACAGCTCCAACCAGGCCCTATCGGTTGCCTTGGTGGAGGATGGTCGTTTGCAGGCGGAAACCCTGCTGACCGTCAAGAAAAATCATAGTATCAGCCTCATGCCTGTGGTCGATTTTTTGGTGGCACAGGTGGGCTGGACCCCCAAAGACCTGGATCGGGTTGTGGTCGCTCAGGGACCTGGCTCCTACACGGGGCTTCGTGTGGCGGTGGCGACTGCCAAGACCTTGGCCTACACCCTCAAGATCGACTTGGTGGGGCTATCCAGTCTTCAGTCCTTGGTTCCGTCCAGCCTGACGGGTCTGGTGGTGCCCCTCATCGATGCTCGCCGTAACTGCGTCTATGCAGGTGTTTATGAAAATGGCAGAGCAGTCGAGGCAGACCGCTACTGGTCTTTTGAAGATTTACTTTCTAGTTTGTCTGGTAAGGAAAACATCACCTTTGTCGGAGAAGTAGAAAACTTCATGGAGCAAATCGAGCAAGCACTGCCAACTGCCCATTGCCAAACCAGTCAGCCGTCTGCCTATCAGCTGGCGGTGATTGGTCAAGACTTGCCAGCAGTAGATGTCACTAGCTTTGAGCCCAACTATCTCAAGCGAGTAGAGGCAGAGGAGAACTGGCTCAAGGACAACCAAGCTGGCTCAGAAAGTTATATCAAGCGTGTATGATAGAGATTAAACACTACGACGGTCAGGAAAATTTGGCAGAGGCTGTTTTGGCAGTCATGCAGTCGGTCTATGAGCAGTCTTCATGGACTGTAGAGCAAATTGTGTCTAGTATGGCTAGTCAGGATGAGGATTATTATCTGGCCTATGAGGGTCAGGAATTAGTTGGATTTTTGGCTGTGCAGACGGTGCTGGATGAGATGGAAATCTTGCAGATTGCTGTCAGGGCTGATTTTCAGAGGTTGGGAATCGCCAGTCAGCTGATGGCTGCTGTGATGGACTGGGATGGAGATATCTTCCTCGAAGTGAGGGAGTCCAATAGCGCAGCTCAGGCCCTCTATACACGCCAGCATTTTACCAAAATAGGAAAACGAAAAGACTACTACCGTCATCCTGTCGAGGACGCGGTGTTAATGAAGAGAGAACGTGATGAAAGATAGATTGATTTTGGCGATTGAGACTTCGTGTGACGAGACCTCGGTGGCTGTTTTGCGAAATGAGGCGGAGCTTTTGTCCAATGTCATTGCCAGCCAGATTGCCAGCCACCAGCGGTTTGGTGGGGTGGTGCCCGAGGTGGCCAGCCGTCACCATGTGGAAGTGATTACGGCCTGCATCGAGGAGGCCTTGTTGGAGGCGGAGGTGACGGCAGAGGACCTGACGGCTGTGGCTGTGACCTATGGGCCTGGCTTGGTCGGTGCTTTGCTGGTCGGGATTTCGGCTGCCAAGGCATTTGCTTGGGCCAATGGCTTGCCGCTCATTCCTGTCAACCATATGGCAGGGCACTTGATGGCGGCGCGTGCGGTCAAGGAGTTGGAGTTTCCGCTCTTGGCTCTTTTGGTCAGCGGTGGGCACACGGAGTTGGTCTATGTGTCAGAGGCGGGCGACTACAAGATTGTCGGTGAAACGCGAGATGATGCGGTCGGCGAGGCCTATGACAAGGTAGGACGGGTCATGGGTCTGCCCTATCCAGCTGGTCGTGTCATCGATGAATTGGCTCATGAGGGGCAAGACATTTATGACTTCCCTCGTGCTATGATAAAAGAAGATAATCTGGAGTTTTCTTTTTCAGGTTTGAAATCCGCCTTTATCAACCTCTACCACAATGCCCAGCAGAAAGGGGAAACCTTGTCCAATGCGGACCTGTCAGCTTCTTTCCAAGCCTGTGTTATGGACATTCTCATGGCTAAGACCAAGAAGGCCTTGGAGAAATACCCTGTTAAGACCTTGGTCGTAGCGGGCGGTGTAGCAGCCAATCAGGGATTACGAGAGCGGTTGGCAGCTGAAATCACCGATGTGGAGGTCATCATTCCCCCGCTTCGCCTCTGCGGTGACAATGCTGGTATGATTGCCTTGGCAGCCGTTAGCGAATACAACAAGGAAAACTTTGCTGGTTGGGATTTGAATGCCAAACCAAGTCTAGCTTTTGAGAATTTATAGAATAAAAACCTCTTACGTTTAAGGATACGTAAGAGGTTTATTTGTGGATTTTTCGCCAGCGATTTGGAGAAATTTGGTAATGCCTTTTAAAAGCAGTTGAAAAATTGAATTGGTTGGAGTAGCCGATTTCTTCAGCAATTTCCTGTAGTGTCTTAGTGGTGTTTTTTAAGAGTTCGCAGGCTTCGCTGAGTCGGTATTGGATGATAAATTGTTGAGGTGAGATGTTCATTTGCTCCTTGAATAGCCGACTGAAGTAGTGGCGATTGAGGTTGCATACTTGTGCCAAATCATCGACGGATATAGCTTTCTCATAATTTCGTTCTACGAAGTTGATGGCCTCTCGTATATAAAATTCCTTGTTTTCATCGTGTTTGCTACTTGTTTTGGTTAGCGAACAGTCGATGAGATAGGAGATAAAGAGGTAGAGGTGCCCAAGAAGACAGGCGCTTTTTTGGTGATGGAGCGCGAGAATTTGTTTCATTTCATGGTAGACAGGGCTAGAGGTGGGCATTTCTCGTTGCGAAAAAATAGGTTGCTCTTTTGAGAGTCCTGCTTGTCTGAGAAAATGCTCAGTTTTCAGACCGTCAAATTCAAGCCAGATATAGGTCCAGGGGTCCTTTGCGTCTGCTTCGTAGCTACAGATGGCATCTGGGGAGATAAGAAAGCCCTGTCCTGCGGTTAGGTGGTATTCACGTTGGTCGGAGGTATCGTAAAAAGTACCTGAACCAGAGATGATGTAGTGAAACAGGTAGTGTTGTTTCATAGTTGGGCCGAATGAGTGAAGTGGCTTACAGGCTTCCATGCCAAATTGGATGGGGTAAAAATCTACATAGGATCTGTTGTTAAAGACGTAAAATTCAGGTTGTATTTTCATTGTATTCTCTCCACAAAAATTGTAAAGGCTTACAAATAGTATAACATATTTATATGTAAATGTGACATTTTATTTGAAAAAATTAAAAAATATCCCAAAATCATATAGAAGATGTCAAATATTCCTATTTTATTATAAAGCGCTTACATGTTATAGTTATAGTAGAAACAACAAAGTTCGTCGACGTATTCGACAAAAGAAAAGGAGTATTACCATGAAGAAATTTGGTCGCTATGTTACCTTGCTTGCGGCTGCAGGCCTACTGGCAGCGTGTTCTACTTCGACTGAGTCTAGTAAAGCTACGGAAGGAAGTAGTTCAGGAAAGACAGAAATATCCTATGCCATTTGGGATTCTGGTCAGGAACCTGGTTTGAGAAAGATTGCGGATGAATTTGAGAAAAAGAATCCAGATATTAAAATCAATATTCAAGTATCGGATTGGGATTCCTACTGGACTATGCTAGAAGCTGGTGCGACAGGTGGTTCATTGCCTGATACCTTCTGGATGCATTCAAATGAGATTTATCGCTATGGTTCCAATGAAATGCTATTGCCATTGGATGAATATTTAGCCAAGAGTGAAGATGCCAAACTAGCTAATTTCCCAGATGGTTTGAATGAAATCTACAATATAAATGGTAAGCAGTACGCTATTCCAAAAGATTTCGATACAATCGGTCTTTGGTACAATAAAAAATTATTTGACGAAGCAGGCATTCCATATCCAGACGATACTTGGGATTGGAACAAGTTGAAAGAAGTAGCGAAGAAATTGACCAAGCCAGATGGTAGCCAATATGGTTTTGGTGCTGGTTTGAGTAACCAAGAGGGCTACTACAACTTTATCTATCAAAATGGTGGTAAGGTTATTACTGATGATTTGAAATCAGGCTACGATGATCCTAAGACCATTGAAGCCTTGGATTACTACTTTAGCTTTGTCAAAGAGAAAATTTCACCAGCTATTACAGTGGATAAAGAGCGGGCCGAAGCATTCCAAAACGGTCAAGTGGCTATGAGCGTCTTCGGTTCTTGGAATTTATCTGGTTTCACTGCTAATGACTACATTCGTGAAAATGCTGATGTAGCTGTCTTGCCAAAAGGGCCAGATGGAACTCGTGCAACCATCTTTAATGGATTGGGTCATGCCATTGCTGCTACTACTAAACATCCAGATGCTGCTTGGAAATGGGTTGAATACCTCAGCTCAAAAGAGGCACAAGAAATGCAGGCAACACTTGGTGTGGCAATCTCGGCTTATAAAGGCGCGGCAGATACTTGGGTAGATTCAAATAAAAACTTTGCTATCAAGAACTACGTTGACATGGTGGATTATGCACAGATTCGTCCATATTCACAAACAACCATCAAGTGGGAAGATAAGGCTTACGAGCTATTGAAACCTGCTTATCTTGGAGAAAAAGCAACTGAAGAAGCTGCCAAAGAAACAGCTGATATGATGAATGCTGAATTAGCAACTGAAAAATAGGTAGGAGGTCTTGGGAAGTTGATTCTTCCCCGGACCTTCTTATTAAATGAAGAAGGATGGGGATAAGATGTTCCGAAAAAAAGGAAGTTTAAATGAGGCAATTTGGGGATGGGCAATGGTAGCGCCGACCATTATCGGATTAGTCGTGCTCAATATTATTCCTATTTTCCAAACTATGAAGATGAGTTTCCATAAGAGTGGAGATTTCGGCAGAGGTGACATCTTTGTCGGCTTGGCAAATTACCAACGAATGCTAGGGGATGCGCAAGTGTGGCAGGCGACATGGAATACCTTGAAATATACGATTCTAGTTGTTCCCGCTACCGTTGCCTTGGCCATGTTGCTTGCAGTTTTGTTGAATTCTAAGATTAAAGGGAAGCATATTTATCGGACAATATTTTTCCTGCCTATGGTGGCAGCACCAGCCGCGGTGACCATGGTTTGGAAATGGCTCTACAATACGGACTTTGGCTTGATTAACTATGTCTTGCGTCGTTTGGGACTGGGTGCTGTGAACTGGATTGAAGATCCAAAGATTGCTCTCTATTCAATTGCTCTGATTGGAATTTGGAGTACTGTTGGCTATAGCATGATTTTAATTTTAGCTGGTTTACAAGAAATTCCGACGGATTTTTATGAGGCGGCTCGCATTGATGGAGCTAGTCCAGCCAAGCAATTTTTCTCCATTACCCTGCCTTTGGTTTCGCCGACCTTGTTCTTTGTTGTGGTAACCAGTGTTATTCAATCCATGCAAGTCTTTGATGTTATCTATATGATGGAAGACATCCGAAGTCCTGCCTATGATAAGACGGTATCTCTGGTTTATCTGTTTTACAATAATTCCTTTAAATATTCGGATAAGGGCTACGGTTCTACCATAGTCATGTTGTTGTTATTGATTATTCTTGTCATTACTTTCGTTCAGATGAAGGTACAGAAAAAATGGGTGCATTACCGTTAAGGAGGTTCATGTGAAACAATCAGCTTTAAAATCAACTATTTGGATGCATGCCTTCTTGATTTTAGTGGCAATGGGCATGCTGATTCCATTCGTCTGGATGGTGTTGACGTCTTTTAAAACGGTGACCGAATCCACTCAGATGAATCCTTTCCAATTTTTACCAAGTAAGTGGATGGTGAGCAATTATACGGAGGCTATTCGGACCAATAATTTTCCGATACTCTATCTGAACACCATTTTGATGATGTTATGGCGTATCTTTAGCTCGGTTATGTTCTCAGCTATGGCAGCTTATGCCTTTGCTCGCTTGGAATTTCCTGGGCGGAATTTCTTGTTTGGTCTGGTCCTCTTTCAAATGATGGTGCCACCTCAGTTATTCGTCATTCCTCAGTATTTGATGATTGACCAACTTGGTATGCGCAATACGATTTTTGCTCTGGTATTTCCAGGAATTGTCAGTGCCTTTGGTACATTCTTACTCCGTCAATTTTTCATGGGTCTTCCAAAAGAATTGGAGGAATCTGCAAAATTGGATGGTTGTAATATCGGGCAGACCTTCTTTAAGGTCATGTTGCCTTTGGCCAAGTCTGGCTTGATTGCCTTAGCGATTTTTACGGCTTTGTTTGCTTTCAAGGATTTGTTGTGGCCATTGATTATCAACTCAGAAGCGGACAAGGCTACCCTGTCTAGCGCACTTTCTAAGATCCAGGGAGCTTACGCTGTTAACTATCCTCAGCTCATGGCTGCAAGTGTTTTGGCTATTTGGCCGATGTTGGTACTGTATGTGATATTCCAGAAGCAGTTTATCCAAGGGATTGCGACATCTGGTGGAAAATTATAGGAGGCTACAATGGGAATTATCTTTCATGAAAAGACAAAGGAATTCCATCTTTACAATGAGTTTATTAGCTATGTGTTGACGGTTTTGCCTAATGGTCATATTGGTAGTTTGTATTATGGAAAGCGTGTAACAGAAACAGCTTCCTATCAGTATGTGCGTGAAGATGAGTATCGTGCTTTGACTTCCTTTGTAGAAGACGATGACCGTTTCTTCTCACTCCAATATGCCAATCCTGAATTTGCTTGTTATGGTACAACGGACTATTTTTCTCCGACTTTTGAGTTGGTGCAGAAGGATGGTAGCAGCCTATCGCACTTTGTTTATCAAGGGCATAGGATTTATGCTGGGCGATCGACTTTGAAGGGTCTTCCTCATCTCTATCTGGATGAGGAGGGACAGGCAGATAGTTTAGATATTTATTTGTTGGATGAAGAGTCGCAGACCCGCCTGGTCTTGTCTTATACGATTTTTCGAGACTATCCAGCGGTGACTCGCTCTGCTCGTTTTGAACAACTCGGAGAAAAATCTGTCTGTTTGAACCGTGCCTTGAGTATGACACTCTGTCTGCCTGATATGGACTATGACTGGTTGCATTTGGATGGGGCTTGGGGGCGCGAGCGGCATCTGCAATTATCGCCTCTTCATCAAGGTTGTCAGTCTATTTACAGTCTCAAAGGGGCTAGTAGTGCGGAGCACAATCCCTTCATGGCTTTGAAACGACCAAATGCGGATGAGCAACAGGGAGAGGTACTGGGCTTCTCGCTCGTCTATAGCGGAAACTTTTTGGCTCAGGTGGATGTGAGTTCTTTCCAAAAGACGAGAGTGAGTATGGGAATCCATCCTGAACGTTTTTCTTGGACATTAGATAAGGGAGAAGAGTTCCAGACGCCTGAGGTCGTTATGGTTTATAGCGAGCATGGTTTGAATGGTATGAGCCAAACCTATCACCGCCTCTTCCAAAAACATCTGGTGCGTGGCTATTGGCGTGATAGAGAACGGCCTGTTCTCTTGAACAACTGGGAAGCTATGAGCTTTGATTTTGATGAGGAAAAAATTCTTTCCTTGGCTAAGGAGGCTGCAGGTCTTGGTGTTGAACTATTTGTCATGGATGATGGTTGGTTTGGCAAGCGAAACCATGACCGAGCAGGCTTGGGAGATTGGACGGTCAACCGAGAGAAATTACCAAGTGGCTTGACAGGGATTATTGACCAAGTTCATGCTATGGGAATGAAATTTGGACTTTGGATTGAACCTGAAATGGTCAATAAGGACAGTGATTTATACCGAGCGCATCCAGATTGGATTTTCCGTCATCCTCAGCATAGTCAATCGCACGGACGCCACCAATATACCTTGGATTTATCAAGAGAGGATGTTTATCAAAATATTCATGACCAACTCCATCGGCTGTTGGCCGAGCATGATATTGATTATATCAAATGGGATATGAATCGCTATATGACAGAAGTCTTTACATGTACACGGGAGGCGGAGCGGCAAGGTGAGACCTTCCATCGCTATATTCTCAATCTCTACCGTCTATATGATAGTCTGATAGCAGCTTTTCCGACAGTCTTATTCGAGTCTTGTTCAAGTGGTGGAGCTAGATTTGACCCAGGAATGCTCTACTATGCACCTCAAACCTGGGTCAGCGATGACACGGACGCCATGGAACGCTTGAAAATCCAATATGGAACGAGCATGGTCTATCCTTTGAACAGTATGGGTTGCCATGTATCAGCTAGTCCGAATCAGCAGTTGGGACGAGCTACGCCATTGAATACACGTGCCAATGTTGCATTCTTTGGAAGTTTTGGCTATGAGTTGGATTTGTTTGATTGTAGCCAAGAAGAGTTGGAAGAGATGAAAGAGCAGATTGCCTTTTACAAGGCTCACCGTAAGCTTTTCCAACAGGGTATCTTTACTCGTCTGAAAAGTCCATTCGATGGAGAAATAACGGCTTGGCAGGTCCAATCCTTGGATGGTCAGCAAGTTATCGTGGGTTATTATCGTCGGTTAACAACTGCTAATCTTGCCTATCAACGCTTGTACTTGCAGGGGTTGGAAGAGGAAGCGGTCTATCACCTTGATGGAGAAGTTTATACTGGTAGCCAATTAATGCATACAGGTTTGTCGATTCGACATGGGGACCATGTTGGAGACAATAAGGACTTTACTTCTCGTTTGATGGTCCTCCAGAAACAACAGTAGCATCCCTATCCCTAGGCCCAGCCATCGGCTGGGTCTTTACATATTGTCTATATATGAAACATGTCCAACAATGAGTGCAAAACTTTTACTCGGATATAGAAGAAGGCTTGAAAAACGAGTTGCAATGTGAGAAAATGAGAGAATACTTTTTACGAATTATTAAGGAGATATGGAATGAAGGAACACTCTTTTCGTGAGGGCTTGCGGGATGCCATTCCCACAGCTCTGGGCTATGCCAGTATCGGTCTGGCCTGCGGTGTCGTTTCGGTCAATTCAGGCATTTCAGCAGTGGAAATGGCTTTGATGAGCCTCTTGGTCTATGCAGGGAGTGCCCAATTTGTCATGTGTGCCATGATTTTGGCAGGTGCTCCCTTGTTGTCGATTGCGGTAACGGTTTTCTTTGTCAACCTGAGGAATTTTCTCATGTGCCTGCATACGACGACCATTTTCCAGGGCAACAGTCTGGGCTCCAATATCTTGATTGGCTCATTTTTAACAGATGAATCCTATGCGGTTCTCTTGCGGAAACACATTGAGGAAAAGCAGATTGCCCCTAGCTGGATGTACGGCAACAACTTTGCTGGCTATGCTTCTTGGGCTATCTTTACCACTCTGGGCAATCTCATCGGTGGTTTGATTCCAAATCCCGAGCAGTTTGGCTTGGATTTTGCCTTGGTTGCCATGTTTGTCGGGATTTTCTCAGGTCAGTTGGAGGCTATGGCTCGGACTATTCCTTTGAAAAAAATCGGCTTGATTTTGCTGGCGGTTGGTCTAGCCTATGTCGGCCTGTCTGTGCTAGTGTCGTCCTATGTGGCGGTGCTTCTGGCGACGCTCTTGGGCTGTTTTGTGGGGGTGATGATTGATGATAAAAACTAGTATTCTACTGATTATTCTGGCGGCGGCCCTAGTGACCTGGGTACCACGCGTCCTGCCTTTTGTACTGACGCAGAACAAATCCCTGCCTCCAAAGCTGGTGAAATTTCTCAGCTTTCTACCCATCACCATTATCTTTTCCCTGACCCTGTCTAGCATCATGGACGAAGAAGTGGGCTCCCTCCCCAACCTTCTCCCTGTCGAAAGTCTGGCCCTCCTTCCGACCTTTTTGGTGGTTTTGAGGACCAAAAATATCCTCCTCGCAGTAGTGGTTGGCGTCTTGACGACAGCTGCTCTCCGCTTGATTTTCTAGGAGGGGCTTATGGTTAAGGAAAATGCCAGAGGTGTGGTACTTTGTCTGGTCTTGGCTTTGGTGGGACAGTGGTTAGGTGGCTTGTTTCCATTGGTGGGTGGACCTGTTTTTGCCCTTCTAATCGGGATGAGCCTGCATTCCTACATTTCAAGGAAAAATGCCTTTCAGCCAGGCTTGACCTTTACCTCTAAGAAAATCTTGCAGTATGCGGTGATTTGCTTGGGTTTTGGACTAAACTTATCAGCGGTCCTTGCAGTCGGTCGCCAATCTTTACCAATTATTCTGTCAACAATTAGTTTTGCCTTGTTTTTGGCATTTCTGATGTGGAAAATCTTGCCCATTTCATCTCATCTAGCGACCTTGATTGGCGTTGGGACCTCTATCTGTGGAGGGTCAGCCATTGCGGCGACAGCTCCCATTATTCAGGCGGATGATGAGGATGTAGCACAAGCAATCTCGGTCATCTTTCTCTTTAATGTCTTGGCGGCCCTGGTCTTTCCGACCTTAGCAACCTGGCTTGGTTTTTCGACCGATTCGGGTCAGGCCTTTGGAATGTTCGCCGGAACGGCGGTCAATGACACCTCGTCGGTGACCGCAACAGCAGCCACCTGGGACAGCCTCTACGGACTGGGCAGTCAGACCTTGGACACGGCTGTGATGGTCAAGCTGACGCGAACCTTGGCCATTATTCCCATTACGTCGGTTTTGGCAATTTGGCAGGCTAGAGGGAAGGGAGTTCAGGCAGACAAGAGTTCGCTCTTGGCAGGTTTTCCAACCTTTATCCTCTATTTTATCCTAGCCAGTTTGGTGACAACAATCGCGGGTCACTTTGGACTGGGTGCGGACATTTTTACTCCGCTCAAAACCCTGTCCAAGTTTCTCATTTGTATGGCCATGACAGCCATTGGCTTGCGGACCAATGTCTTTTCTTTGGTGAAAAATGGCAGAGCTGCTCTTCTGATTGGTCTGATTTGCTGGCTGGGAGTGACGGTGCTGACACTGGTTTGGCAGGCAATCTTGGGAATTTGGTAAATGAACAAGAAAAATCCTAGTAGTTGCTAGGATTTTTTGTCTGCTTGATCTTGTTCTTTTAAGTTATTAGAAATATTGTTCAAAAGCAATGTCTGCACGTTCATAAGGGAATTTGTTTTTGTCAACTGGAATTTCGATAAAACCAAATTTTCTATACAGATGGATGGCGGACACACATTTTCGATTCGAAACGATAATCACTTTTTGAATCTGTTTCTCCTTAATAAAATCCATGCAAGCTTGCAAACAAGCCTTGCCAGCCCCTTGACCAGCAAATTCTTTTTTGGCAGCAAATTTTTCAATTTCCCACTCACCAGATGGGAGTGGTGCAACCATACAAGATGCCATAATCTCGCCTTCATCATTGATGGCGAAGAAAATCTCCCCACCATTTGCAAGACGCTCTTCAATGCTTCCTAGGACCATACGATCTTCATCTTCTACTTGAAACATTTCTTCTATCCAGGCGAGGTTCATAGCAATAAATGCTTCCTTGTATTCAGGTTTATAGGTTTCAATGTTCATTTTTCTTCTCCATTTCTTTTATGAGGGGGATAAGTGTTTCAATTGCTTCTTGAAATTCGGAACGTTGTTGAGGGGTCAAATGGCTCAATTGTTCAGTAATTTGCTGATTTGCTTTGTTGATATATGACTCAACAGCAGCTAGTCCTGTTTTCGTCAGAAATAGACTGTGTTGACGTCCATCGATTTGGCTTATTTTTTTAATGATGTAGTCTGATGTTTGAAACTGTTTGAGAATTTTACTGATGTAGCCCTTGTCCAGTTGGAGAGAATGGCTAATGAAAGAGGCGGTACAGCCTGAGTTCTCATAGATTTCAAATAATATCCGAACTTCAGTAAGATTGTAGCGTTCCCCTAGATATTTGTTTCCTAGCAAATGAAAAGCAGGTAGGTAAGAGCGGTTAAACTGTCGTAGCTGTATAATTAAATTTTCCAATAGACACCTCTGGCATTTAGTTGCTAAATGAAATTAATTTTTTAACAGTATATCAAAAATAGTTGCTTTTGACAACTATTTTTTGGAGTTTTTATTGAATACCATTTTTTATCAGATACAGATTGACTTATTTTATCTGGTCTTGTTCTTTCACTATAAGGAAGATATTGCCATATTTGCGGACCTTGGTTTCAAGGCTTTTCGTACCTCGATTGCTTGGTCACGGATTTTTCCAACGGGCTTTGAGGCAGAGCCAAATGAAGAAGGTCTGCAATTCTACGATGATGTCTTTGATGAGCTATTGAAATACGGTATCGAACCTGTCATTACCTTATCTCACTTTGAAATGCCCTATGAATTGGCCGAGAAAAATGGTGGCTTTATGAGCCGTGATACGATTGACCAATTTATCAAATTTGCCGAAGTAGTTTTCAAACGCTACAAAAACAAAGTCAAATACTGGATGACCTTTAATGAAATCAATAACCAAATGAATTTCTTAAATGATATTTTTGGTTGGACAAATTCTGGTGCTCATTTTGGGGACTATGACAATCCCGAAGAGGCGATGTATATCTGTGGTCACCACACTCTTGTGGCTTCTGCCAAGGCAGTTGCTATCGGAAAATCCATCAATCCTGATTTCCAAATCGGAAACATGACTGCCATGGTACCAGTCTATCCATTCTCCTCTCGACCAGAAGATGTCCTCTTGGCAAATCAAGCCATGCACGACCGTTGGTTTTTCTGTGATGTTCAAGTTCGTGGTCATTATCCAGCCTATGCCTTGAAAATGTTTGAACGCAAGGGCTTCAAGATTCCAATTACAGAGGAAGATAAGATCGTTTTGGCAAATGGAACAGTAGACTACATTGGTTTCTCTTGTTATATGTCAAATGTCGTGGATTCTCAAGCCTATCGTGATGTATCCGATGTGATTGAGGCATCTAGTCCTTACTCAGTTAAGAATCCATTTATTTCAGAATCAGACTGGGGTTGGGCCATTGACCCAGTTGGTCTTCGCTATGCTCTCAATATCTTCTATGAACGGTATGAAAAACCACTCTTTATCGTGGAAAACGGCTTTGGAGCCATTGACCAATTGGAAGACGGAACGGTACATGACCAGTATCGTATTGACTACCTAGCGAGCCATATCAAAGAAATGGAAAAAGCCATCAATGAAGACGGTGTGGAATTGCTAGGGTACACACCTTGGGGCTGTATCGACTGTGTATCTTTCACAACTGGTGAAATGAAAAAACGGTATGGCTTTATTTATGTAGACCGCAATAATGACGGTTCTGGAAGTCTAGAACGTTATAAAAAAGATTCGTATGCTTGGTATAAAGAAGTGATCGCAAGCAATGGTGAAAATGTCTAAGCAATGATAAAAAGGAAACTGCCTCCCGTTAGGGAAGGCAGTTTTTATACTTTCAATCTAAAAGTCTGCGGGGCTTTTTTCAATAAAATCCAGTAACCAATGCTGACATAGGCAATCATAGTCAGAGAAATGAGTAGGATGTACAAGTGACTGCCAAGCTCCAGCTTGATATTGAGATAGGCTACCCAGTAGAGGGCACCGCTGAGAAATTTATAGACTGGGTTGACAACCTCCAAATTCTTCCTAGCAAACCGTAAATCTTGCCTTGTTCAAATTGAAAACTGGTATCCTCCAGAATCATCTTGTGGTCAAATTTTTTAGAAATAGAAGACAGTTTTAGTCGCATAGCCAATCTCCTTTTGTTGTATTGTTATGGTTTTATCATACAATAATAAACAAAAAAATTCAAGCAAATTTTTGCTTGAATGTTGTGGTTTTTAATCTATTAATAATGCAAACTTCCTGCCACCCAGCCAGTTGCAAGACAGTAGGTAATGTTAAAGCCACCGGTGTGGGCGTTGATGTCCAAGACTTCACCAGCAAAGTGGAGGCCAGGAACCTTTTTACTTTCCAAGGTTTTGGGAGTGATTTCCTTGAGGTCAACGCCACCTTTGGTCACAAAGGACTTGGCCAGGGACATCTTGCCTGTAATCTTGATAGGTAAGGCTTTGAGGAGGGTGACCAGTTCAGTCAGGTCCTTTTGGGAAACTTGTTTGACCTTGCTATCGTAGTTTTCAGCGAAAAAGTCTGCTAGGCGGTCTGGCATGAGCTCTCTGAGGGCATTCTTGACGGATTTTTCCCTGTTGGCTTCTAAATGTTCAAACAAATCTTGTTCAGAATGGGTCGGCAGAGCATCGAGAAATGCGGTTTCGCCGCCTTTGACAAAACTAGACAGACGAAGAGCAGCGGGCCCCGACAGGCCAAAGTGGGTAAAGAGCAGGTCGTGGGTGATGACGTGCTTGCCGTAGGTCAGGGTGACGTCGTCCAGGGAAATGCCTTGGAGCTTCTTGTGGGGGAAGTCGGTCAGAACGGGGCTTTCAGCGGCCTCAATCTCCGTGACTTCCAGTTTGAAGTGGCGGGCAATGTCGTGACCAAAGCCAGTCGAGCCAGTGGAAGGATAGGTCTTGCCGCCAGTGGTGACAATCAGCTGGGGAGCTGTAAAAGTCTCCTCGCTGGTCTTGACATGGAAGAGGTCATCAATCTTGCGGACGGAAACCACCTCAGTTCCTGTGCGGATGTCCACGCCATTTTCCAGCATCTTCATCTCCAGGCACTTGATAATGGTCTGGGAACGGTCGGTGGTCGGAAAGACACGGCCGTGGTCCTCCACCTTGAGCTTGACCCCATTTTCCTGAAAGAAATTCATGATGTCGTGGTTGTCAAACTGGGAGAAGACGCTGTATAGAAAGCGGCCGTTTCCAGGAATGCCAGCCAGCAGGTCTTCCAAAGTGCCGTTGTTGGTCACATTGCAACGTCCGCCACCTGTGCCAGACAGTTTCTTGCCCAAACGCTTGTTTTTTTCGAGGAGCAGGGTCTTCTTGCCGTAAAAACTGGAAGAAATCGCGGCCATCATGCCAGCAGGCCCCGCTCCGATAATAATGGTATCTACTGTATTCATGCCTTTATTGTATCATATTTTCATCAAGAAAGTAGTTTGAGTCTTTGCTATGATTTGTGGAGTTTTTCCTTGAAATTGCGGAAGACCATTGACGGGATAGGGGAGTATACTTAGACTAAGGGAAATTAGTTTTTATCAAGAGCCTGTATGTACAAGCAAAGTATTTTTGTGGAAGCTGCATTGTGAATCCAGGTTCTAACAATTCCGTCTGTAGCATGAAAGAAAGTAGGTAGAAGAATGGTAACTGAGCAAAGAGAGTATCGTTTTCCAGAAGGTTTTTTGTGGGGCTCCTCCACTTCAGGGCCTCAAAGTGAGGGAAGCGTAGCTGGTGATGGAAAGGGGTGGAATAACTGGGATTACTGGTACAATCAGGAACCTGAGCTCTTTCACCAGCAAATAGGACCGGAACAAACATCGACTTTCTATGAACATTTCCAGTCAGATTTGGATTTGTTGGTGGAAACAGGTCATAGTATTTTTCGCACCTCTATACAGTGGTCACGTCTGATTCCGGAAGGGATAGGCGAGGTCAATCCGCAAGCTGTGGAGTTTTATAGGGCAGTATTTGCAGGTATTCGAGAGCGTGGGATAAAGCTTTTGGTCAATCTTTATCATTTCGATTTGCCTTATGTCTTACAGGAAAAAGGGGGCTGGGAAAATAAGGAGATTGTCTGGGCCTATGAGGCTTATGCTCGCCAGTGTTTCAGCCTTTTTGGAGATCTGGTGGATCATTGGATCACCTTTAATGAACCCATTGTTCCAGTAGAATGTGGCTATCTAGGAAGCTATCATTATCCTTGCAAGGTGGACGCAAAGGCAGCTGTGGTCGTAGCGTATCATACTCAACTGGCTAGTTCTTTGGCTGTTCGGGCCTGTCACCAACTACACCCAGACCACAAAATTTCCATTGTTCTTAATCTTACTCCTGCCTATCCAAGAAGTCAGAGTCCAGAAGATTTACAGGCAGCGCGGATTGCTGAGCTATTTCAAACGAGAAGTTTTTTGGATCCATCTGTTTTGGGACAATACCCAGGGGAACTGGTTGACATTCTTGAAAAACACGGTTTACGTCCAGAAACCACAGAGGAGGAATTGACTATTATCAAAGAAAATAGGGTTGACTTCCTGGGGGTAAATTATTACCAGCCCCTGCGCGTGCAGGCTCCTTCAGAAGATGGATGGAACGGAGAAGCTACTTTCCTATCCCAATATTTCCAGCCTTATGATAAGCCTGACAAGAAAATCAATCCCCATAGAGGCTGGGAAATTTATGAAGAAGGGCTGTACGACATTGCCAAAAATATCCAGAAAAACTATGGGAATATCGAATGGTTGGTAACTGAGAACGGCATGGGAGTTGAAGGGGAGGATGTTTTTGAAGAAAATGGCATGATTCAGGATGACTATCGGATTAACTTCATGGAAGACCATTTGATTCAGCTCCATCGAGGTATTGATGAAGGAGCGAACTGTAAGGGCTATATGGTCTGGACCTTTATTGACTGCTGGTCTTGGTTAAATGCCTATAAAAACCGATACGGTTTGGTCTCGCTTGACCTCCAAACTCAGAAGCGTACCGTCAAAAAATCTGGATATTGGTTCAAGCAAGTGAGTGCTAAAAATGGTTTTATTAGATAGAATGTATATTTCGTTTCTACATAACATTGCATTGAGATAAGATGCTTTTGAGGTTTGTGATTATCCACTAATGCTTGGTAAGAAAATTCCCCTAGATTTGACAGGGATAGGGTTCTGTGGTAATATTTTAATGATACAAACTATGAGAAATGTAAGTACCGAGGATATTATGGGAATCGAAAAAACAGTCAGTGAGTTAGCTGAAATTTTAGGAGTGAGCCGGCAGGCTATGAATAATCGTGTCAAATCACTTCCTGAAGAATTTGTAGATAAAAATGACAAGGGTGTGACCGTTGTAAACCGTGCTGGCTTGATTAAGTTGGAGGAAATCTACAAAACAACCATTTTTGAAGATGAGCCGATTAGTGATGAAGTCAAGCATCGTGAATTGATGGAAATTTTAGTTGACGAGAAAAATGCTGAAATCATCCGCTTATATAGTCAATTAAAAGCCAAAGATAAGCAACTTGCCGAAAAAGATGAACAACTCAAGGTCAAAGATGTACAGATTGCTGAGAAGGATAAACAGTTAGATCAGCAACAGCAATTGACACTAAAAGCTATGGCCGATAAGGAAGTTCTCAAGTTGGAATTGGACGAAGTTAAAGCACAGGCAGAAGAAGTGCAAGCTAAAGGCTTCTTTGCACGTTTGTTTGGGAAATAAAAAGGTCCGGGGGACCTTTTTATCATGAGCTTGGAAACAAGAGAGCGAATAAAGGTCCGGGGGACCTTTTTATCATGAGCTTGGAAACAAGAGAGCGAATAAAGGTCCGGGGGAGTGAAACAGTCTGGGAAGAGACTGTTTCAGCCCGCGCTAAAAAATGGAAGAGCGCGGTAGGAAATCATGAGCTTGGAAACAAGAGAGCGAATAAAGGTCTGGGGGAGTGAAACAGTCTGGGGATAGACTGTTTCAGCCCGAGCCTGGAAATAAGAAAGCGAGGTACAGTCTGGGGATAGACTGTTTCAGCCCGCGCTAAAAAATGGAAGATGATATGTGATATAAGAAGATTGGTGGGCACCAATCTTTTTTAGTTTAAGTAGTGAGCACAATTGAATTTGTGTTTTTTATTATATTAATTGGGCTCAAAGACTCTAGAAATCAGAAATGAAAAGGGATACAATTAAGACAAGGAGGAAAATATGGTTGATAATCGTACCATGGCAATTCTGATGGAATTGTTTGCGACTCGAAAAGAAAGTTTGTACGAACTTAGTATTCAAACAGGAATTGAAAAGGAGCAGCTACATTCTAATTTGGAACTAGTCAATCAATTGTTGCAAGAACATTCCTTCCCGCAGATACAATACAAAGATAGCGAGTTTGTTATTTCTACGGAGCTTTACAATCAAAAAGAAAGTGTATTCTCGCTCTTTCGCAATCGCCAGATCTATCTTTCGCAAGAAGAAAGACAGCTTCTTATCTATCTTTATACCTTTATCCGAAAAGAATTTGTATCAAACGTTCACTACCAAGAATTATTGAGTGTGAGCCGTAATACAACGTTGACGGATATTAAGAATGTAAAGGAACTTTGCTTGAACTTTCAAGTACGTTTGGAATATACGAGGGCGAAAGGCTATCATCTAATTGGTCGAGAAGAAGATAAACATCGCTTGGCGCTTTATGCACTCAGTAATTGTTTGCAGTCTTCGATTGGTGTGTGGGCTTTGGATTATATTCTTAAATCTTGGGGTGAGGAAAATCCTATTGAAGAATTGAAAATAGTGAGTCAACAAGCTTGCAATTATTATAAAGTCTCAGCTTTAGAAGAGAGATTGGATGAATATTTGTATTTTTTGATATTTTTATTTATCCGTCAGGCGCGTGTTGGCAACCTTATTAACTGGAATTTTGAAGGAAAGGTAGGGTTTGTAAAAGATTTTCTGCAACGCCTTTGGAAATTATTACGTTTAAAAAGTACTAGCACATTAGAATTAAATGCTGCGACACAAGAGTATCTGTCACATTTACTGCAAGGATGCTTAGAAGGTGAGAGCGGAGAAAAGGATGACCTATTTTACCACTTGACTGTAGAAATAGTGGAAGAGATGGAACGTTTGTCCTTAATTGCTTTTGAACATCGCTCGGAAATGATTGAAGGTTTGCAACGTCACCTAATTCCTGCTTACTACCGTTTAACATCTCGTTTGGTAAATGTCAATTCATATACTGAAACCATCAAAGAAGAGCATGCCGACTTGTTCTATCTTGTAAAAAAAGCTTTGCGGCCTTTGGAAGAGCATCTAGGTTTTACTATACCAGATAGTGAGGTATCTTATTTTGTCATCCACTTTGGTGGCTACATCGAAGCAGGTCAACAACGTTCATATCGTTATCGGGCCTTGGTTGTTTGCCCAAATGGAGTGAGCTCTTCGCTGATTGTAAAAGAAAATCTACGGCAACTATTTCCTAATATCTATTTTGCCGATACCCATTCCTTACAGGATTGGAAGATGCTAGACATGACAGACTATGACATGGTATTTGGAACTATCAAGCTGAATATAGAGCTACCATTTTTCTTGGTATCCCAGCTGATGACCTCTAATCATAAAAAAGAATTATTTCATTTGGTTAATCAGCATTTCCCAAATGCGGCTTATTTTCCGATTGAGATTGAGCAGTTATTATCACTTGTTGGGAAACATGCAACCATTCATCAGGAGCAGGCTTTAAAATATGAATTGGTGCAGTTTCTCAATCAACGCTCCCATGAGCAAAGGGGAAGGAGTCCTATGTTAGAAGAATTGATTACAAAAGAGACCTTTCAATGGTCTGAGGAAGTTTTAGATTGGCAAAAAGCAGTTGCCCTGGCTGCACGACCTCTGGTAGATAAAGGAGCTATAGAAACTCAATATATTGATGCTATGATAGCGAAGGTAGAAGAGTTTGGTCCTTTTATTGACCTAGGTAAAGGAATTGCGATTCCACATGCACGACCAGAAGATGGGGTTAATGAGGTAGGGATGTCAATGTTGGTATTGGATAAGCCAGTTTATCTATTGGATGACCCTAGTCATGAAATTCGGCTGTTCATTTGTATTGCAGCCGTGGATAATCAAACCCATCTCAGAGCACTCTCGCATTTGACAAAAATTTTGCGAGAAGAAGAAAATATTCAACAACTTGTCGGCGCCAAAGAATTTGCCGACGTACAACATTTATTAAAGGAGGAACAGTAATATGTTACGAATTGGAACAGCCTGTGGCTCAGGTTTAGGCTCTAGCTTTATGGTTCAAATGAATATTGAATCCATTTTGCGAGATTTAGGTGTATCAGATGTTCATGTGGAGCATTATGATCTAGGTGGTGCCAATCCGAGTGAAGCAGATGTGTGGATTGTCGGACGTGACCTGGCTGATTCTGCAACTCATTTAGGAGATGTTCGAATATTGAATAGTATTATTGATATGAATGAGTTGAGGGAACTCGTCACGGCTATCTGTCAAGAAAAAGGTTTGGTTTAAATCGTATACACAGGGGATGACCCGCAAAGATGAAATTATAAAGGAGACAGAAAATGATATTGGATTTTCTCATTGATATTGCTAAAACTCCGGCAATTCTGGTTGCTCTCATTGCTATTCTAGGTTTAGCCTTACAGAAAAAGCCAGCAGCAGATTTAATTAAGGGGGGCTTGAAAACTTTTGTTGGTTTTATTGTTGTTGGTGGTGGAGCGAATATTATTGTTGGCTCGCTTGAGCCATTTGGTCAAATGTTTGAACAAGCTTTCAACTTGAAAGGGGTTGTTCCAAATAATGAAGCTATTGTAGCGATGGCTTTGGATAAGTATGGAACTGCTACATCCTTGATTATGTTGCTTGGAATGGTCTTCAATATTGTTATTGCTCGCTTTACACGCTTTAAATATATTTTCTTGACAGGACACCACACACTATATATGGCCTGTATGATTGCAGTTATCATGAGTGTTGCAGGTTTCACTTCTGTCGGCTTAATTGTGATGGGTGGGTTGGCTTTAGGTCTGATTATGACACTCTCCCCAGCCTTCGTTCAAAAATACATGATTCAATTGACAGGAAATGATCATGTTGCTCTAGGTCACTTCAGTGCACTTGGTTACTGGTTGAGTGGTGTAGTAGGCGGTTTGGTCGGTGATAAGTCTAAGTCTACGGAGGATATTAATTTCCCTAAAGGTTTGGCATTCTTGCGTGATTCAACTGTCAGCATTGCCATTTCTATGTCCTTGATTTACATGATTGTGGCTTTGTTTGCAGGCGGTGATTATATTAAGGAAAACCTTAGTGGCGGTACTAACAGTATGATTTATGCCTTGACCCTAGGTGGAACTTTTGCAGCAGGTGTTTTTGTTATCTTATCTGGTGTACGCTTAATTTTGGCGGAAATTGTTCCAGCCTTCAAAGGAATTTCAGAGAAGTTGGTTCCGAATTCCAAACCAGCCCTAGACTGTCCAGTTGTTTATCCTTATGCACCAAACGCCGTGTTGATTGGCTTTATCTCTAGTTTTGCAGGTGGTATTGTCAGCATGATTATTCTTGCCTTGACTGGCGGTGTCGTTATCCTTCCAGGTGTCGTACCACACTTCTTCTGTGGAGCTACTGCAGGTGTTATGGGGAATGCCTCAGGTGGTGTTCGTGGAGCTGTTTGCGGTGCCTTTATGCAAGGCGTTCTCATCAGTTTCTTGCCAGTGTTCTTGCTTCCAGTTTTGGGAGACCTTGGTTTTGCAGGTTCAACATTCTCAGATGCAGATTTTGGACTATCAGGTATTTTCTTGGGAATTCTTGCTAAAAATGGCGGTATTCTCACAGTTTCTGTTGGTATTTTTGCAGTATTGGCCTTGATGCTTGGATTGTCATTGGTGAAAAAAGAACAGAAAGAAGGATAATATGACTAGTGGTACAGCTGATTTGAAACGATTTGCCAAAGAAATTCGCTACCATACCTTGGCGACTTTGAATCAATTAGGATTTGGTCATTATGGTGGTAGCTTATCAATCGTAGAAGTGTTGGCTGCTCTATATGGAGAAATTCTGGACATTCGTGTCCAGAATTTCTCTTCTAAGGAGCGGGATCACTTTATTCTGTCTAAGGGACATGCAGGTCCAGCACTTTATAGTACGTTGTATTTGAAAGGCTTCTTTGATAGAGATTTTCTCTTATCGCTAAATCAAAATGGAACACATTTGCCTTCACACCCTGACCGAAACTTAACGCCAGGGGTGGATATGACAACGGGTTCGTTGGGGCAAGGGATGAGTGTCGCGACAGGTGTTGCTTATGGTAAGAAGATAGAGCAGTCACCGTACTATACCTATACTCTGGTAGGGGATGGGGAGCTTAACGAAGGTCAATGCTGGGAAGCAGCTCAGTTTGCAGCCCACCACGAACTATCGAAACTGATTCTGTTTGTGGATGACAATAAAAAACAACTAGATGGTCGTACCCATGATATTTGCCAAACCTTTGATTTTGTTGAAAAATTTCAGGCTTTTGGTTGGGAATCAGTGCGTGTGAATGGTGCCGATATAGATGCTATTATAAATGCTATTCTAACAATGAAGTCAAGTAAGTCTCCTCAACCAAAATGTATCGTTCTTGATACTACTAAGGGGCAGGGAGTTGCCTTCTTAGAAGAATTAGAAAGCAATCACCATTTGCGTTTGTCGGGTCAATTACGGGAAGATTTAGAGCAAGTAACTCTTGTTTTAGCGAGAGAGTTGGAGGTGACGGAATGAGACAGACAAAGGAGATGCGACTGGTTTATAGTGATTTTCTAGCTCAGGTAGGGCAGGAAGACACAACCATAGCAGCTATTGAAGCAGATTTATCCAGTTCAATGGCTACCAACAAATTGTCCTCTGTTCTGGGTGGACGCTATGTCAATGTAGGTATCATGGAGCAGGAAATGGTAGGGGTAGCAGCCGGACTATCTCTTCTAGGATACAAGCCATACATTCATACTTTCGGACCATTTGCTAGTCGTAGAGTCTATGATCAGGTGTTTATCTCTCTAGCTTATGCCCAGCTTAATGCCACGATCATTGGTTCCGATGCGGGGGTATCAGCGGAGATGAATGGTGGGACTCACATGCCGTTTGAGGAGCTGGGCTTAATGCGGCTCATTCCAAAAGCGCGTGTTTATGAGGTCAGTGACGATGTCCAGTTTCAAGCTGTTCTAAAAGAAACCATCAAGGTAGACGGGTTGAAGTACATTCGTACCATTCGGAAAGCACCAACGGCTATTTATCAAGGCGGAGAAGATTTTAGCAAAGGCTACTGTGTCCTTAGGCAAGGGGAGGATATGACCTTGCTTGCTAGTGGTATTATGGTAGAGCAGGCATTAAAGGCGGCGGATCAGTTAGAGGCTCGAGGAGTATCTGTTCAAGTCATTGATCTTTTTCGTATCAAACCAATTCATGAAGACATACCAGCTCTATTATCGGGAAGGCCAGTATTAACTGTAGAAAATCATAATCGAATTGGCGGCCTAGGTAGTAGCATTTGTGAATTAATGGCTACAGATTTGACGACCCCAGTACATCGAATTGGTATTGAGGAGTCATTTGGTCAAGTTGGTCAACAGACCTATTTGATGGATGTTTATGGACTGACAGCAGAGCATATTGTTAAACAAGCACAATTAATGTTACAACAATAGTGAGATAGTGATTCGTATTTTATGTAGCCTTTCGATTTACTTTGGCTTGGAAATAGGAAAGCAAATCAAATGTAAGAAATCAAGCTCCACTTAGGAACTTGATTTTTTCTATACTTCATTCATTACTTTCACAATCTTCCATCCTTGATGAAGGCTTGCAATTCCTGTCAGAATATGGGACACTAGAGTCATGAAAAAGATACAACGTGAATTTCAAAAAATATATTACAACTTAGACAAGATTCTTTTGCTCTTTTTTACCCTGTTTACCTTTATGGAATTTGTTTGGATACCGCTCAATTCATGGATTTCTGAGGGGCTCTTAGCTATGACAGGGCATGCCTACCTTTCACCGACGAATTTGTTGTCGGTGTTTGCTGAAAATCTGCTCGTGACAGGCTTGTTTATTCTCCTCTTTTTTGTCAACATTGCCATTGCCTATCTAGAATTAGCTCTATTGTTCACAGGGGTTTGGCAACTGTTGGATGAAAAAGTCAAGCACCTCCCCGACTATTTACGGGATGTACGAGATAGTATGGTGGCGATTATCCGTCACAGCAGCCTACCAAAGGTTTTATTTCTGCTTTTTTACTCAGTTATTCTTCTCCCGTTTTTACGACGGGTATTAAATATCTATTATTTTAATAAAATCGTAGTACCCCAATTTATCGTAGATTACCTATCCAACACAGTCTGGCTAGGGATATTGATTTTGTTCTTTCTCCTCTTGTTCTTCTGGCTCGCATCACGCTTTATGTACGCTCTGCCGAACATTTACTTTGAACACAGGAGTGTGAAGGAATCCATCGCTTATTCTTGGAAGAAGACCAGGGGAAGAAAACAAGTCAGTTCCTTTTTCCGTCTGATTTGGCTGGTCACTTTTCCAGTCCTCCTATTCACAGGAATAGGGATATTGCTCTATCTAGTACAGCTAGTGGCTGAACCTTATCTACCAGACACAGGCCCTTCATATTGGCTGGCAGTTGTTTGTTATGCAATCCTAAAATTAGCCTACTACGGAGTAGTTGCGCTCTTTATGATGGGATTCATTAGTCTCTTAACAGGGAAACAATTACCAAACTACCGCCGTAAACGGCTCCGTCATCGCCTGCGATTGGCAATTTTGCTAGTATCTGGTCTGGTATTCGGTACCCAAGGAGCGCTTGCACTCTACTATCCCTTCGATACCCTGCCAGTTACCATTTCCCATCGCGGTGTTGACAATGGCAATGCTGTCCAGAACTCTATCGAGGCCCTAGAGAAAACCTCTCAACTCAAGCCAGACTACATTGAGATGGATGTTCAGGAGACGAAGGATGGTCATTTTATTGTCATGCACGATACGGATTTATTGGCTTTGACGGGCAATCCCGGAGGTACACATGACTATACTCTTGCAGAATTGACAGGGATGACTGCATCAGAAAACGGAATGGCAGCTCCAGTTCCTTCTTTTGATGAATATCTTGAAAAAGCGGATGAGCTGGGACAGAAATTATTGGTAGAAATTAAAGTGACCAAGGCAGATTCGCCAAAACTCACCCAGAATTTCTTAAAAAAATACGGTCAACGTTTGATTGCCAAAGGACACCAGATGCAATCACTAGATTACCGTACTATTATCGAAATAAAGCAGTATAGCGAGAAATTAGTATCCTTCTTTATTCTTCCGTTCAACTCTATCTATCCGACGACGGTTGCTGACGGCTATACTATGGAGTATACCTCGCTTGATCAAAACTTTATGGTAAAATCTTGGATTCGTGGGAAGTCAGTTTATGCTTGGACACCGAATGAAGAAGAGAGTATGACCAAGATGTTGCTGCTACAAGTGGATGGTATCATCACTGACAACATGACTGATCTCCAAAGTCTGATGGAGGAAATGAAAGAGAATCGACGTTATCCAGACCTCTTTTTCCTGCAATTTCAGTCTTTGATTTATAATTTTGAATAAAAAAAACGCGAGAGGAGAATATCCAATCGCGTCTTTTCTGTCTTAAAATGGTAATTTACCTGCAAAGGCACCTAGTTTTTTCTGAGTTGCCTCGTCAACTTTTGTAAGTGCAGCGTTGACGGCTTGGATTGTCATTTCTTGCAAGGTTTCAAGGTCGTCTGCATCCACAACATCAGCTTTGAAGTCGATAGAAACCAATTTCTTATCTCCAGTAAAAGTAGCAGTAACCAAGTCCTGTACAGAGCTACCAGTAAATTGAGTAGCAGCCAACTCAGCCTGGCTCTTCTCCATTTGTTTTTGAAGTTTTTGAGCTTGGCGCATCATGTTTTGCATGTTCATCATAAGATTTTTAAGATTCCTTTCGTATCAAGGGTTTTGACCCTCTGGTTAAATTTTTGTTGCCTTATTGTTAAAAATTTTCAAAGGCAGAGGCGGTTCTTATATGTTAAATATTATACCATTTTTAAATAATAACTCAAAATGTAGCCTAGATTAGCTTGGCTACATTTTGAGGGAGGGTAATGGTTTCCGAATTTAAATATATTTGTTGATATTGCTAACAGCGTGATTGGTTTTGATTTTCAAGAAAAAAGTTATATGTACATTCTTCCTACACCTGGCATGGGATACATAAAGTTGTGATTGACAAATAGTTAGCTAACTAGTATAATTTAGTTACATGCTTTATGCGGAGATGGTGTAAAGTGGAAAACAACATATCCAAGTTTGGGATCCAGATTTGGAAGTCGGTCAATCAAATACTAAGTTTGATGACCTAAGGTGGGTTCGAACCCTACCCTCCGAAAGAGTTTTGATTCTAAGAAAACTTTTTCGAAGAGTAGGGTTTTTTCTATAGGAGGAAAAAAGATGCAGAGGCTTTCAAAGGAAAATATATATCAAATCTATACTGAAAATATTCGCTATGCAAATTACCAGTTAGAAGTAATAAGGTGTCAAGCAAGACAACTAGCTGGAGAATATTACTGGTATATTTCAAAGGGAAAAGAAAGTCAAATTAGAAGAGAACTTATAAATGAATTGAAAGCAGTGACTAATTTATATGCGTATATTTTAGGTAATAGGTTTGAATTGCAACTTATGAAAATACTACATGAAAGTTCTTCAGCAGCATTTAGTGAAACTGAATTGGAAAATATTAAGAAGAAGGGTACCATATATGACAAATGGTTTGAGTGTATACATGTTAGTTTTGCTAAATCAAAGTGCATTGACTGGACTGACATTGATGGAATAAATCTATTAGAACTTTTTCAAGATCAAAAAAATTACCTAAAAGAGTTTCAGGAAATCATAACGATGAGGAATAGATTGGCTCATGGTCAGTGGAGTACCCAATTAAATTCAAATGGCACACAGGAAATTACTCTAAATGCTCTGGATAAATACAATGATATATCAAAATTAGTTTTGTTATCCAAAAAGCTAGATATAATGGTTCAGATAGTAGAAACAATAGTAGTATACAAAGATAAATATACTAAGAAGTTCAAAGAAAAATTATCTCATCTAATTGAAGAGAATAGAATTAATGATTGTAGAATCGAAAAGAGTTCTCTCAGTACGTACGTAAAACGAGAAGTAAAAGTGTTTGATAAAAAGAAAAGTCAAAAGAAATTCTTGTAATTTTGTGTTACCTAAATCAATTTGAAAATTTATGTAATATTTTATTTTAAAAAGTAGTTAATAACATCACTAAATTTATTTGCCATCTTATTGAAATAATGTTTTGAAATTGCGTTACTACTGCAACAGCAACAATCAATGAACTGATTGTTAAGTGCTGCATTTATAAATATGTCTAGTTTCCAGATATTGATAAAGTTTATATAGTGGGTAGGGTTAAACTAATAGTGGTAAGTAAGAAGAGGAGGCGTCCTCTCAGATTGAAGAATAAGTCCATTTTGGACAATTTTCTTCAATCTTTTTTCTTTATGTTGAAAATTAAAAACTCTCAAAAACGCCGAAATATCAATGTTTCTAAGAGCTTAATGACTTGCTATCTTTCGCAAACTTCTTCAATTTTTTATATTTTTAGGAGTTTGTCTACGTTATGAGAGGATGCATCCTCTTTTTGTCGTTACTTCAAGGGTGTAAATCAATTCAACAATTACCATATAAAACAATGCAACGTTGCACAATATCGTTAATTTGGATTAATTTCTAAATTTTAGACTCAATATGTTGGACGATTGCAAAACTAAAAAAATGTGAAACAAGCTCTGCCTATTCACCATAGAAGGACTTTTTCTCAAAGAAGTGATACAGAAGTATTGTTGTGCAATTCACGATATAGAATGCGATTTTTGTGTAGATAAGTGGTGTTGACAATAAGAAAGTTATGTGACTATAATAAAATAAGATATTAAATAAGTGAAGGGAAAAACATGATTAGTACACTGGATAAGATATTGGAGAGTTATTTGCATGATGATAACGAGTTTGCTTTACAAATAGACGGAGGATGGGGATGTGGGAAAACTTACTATATAAAATCTAGACTAGAAGAGCTGAAAAAGGAAGACTATAGTTGGGTTTATTTCTCACTGAGTGGAGCAAGTAGCCTCACAGAACTTAAGGAGCGTATCATTTTAAAGATATTTACAGAAACAGATAAAAATGTGATAGACACAATTGCGAAGCAATCGTCCAATTTTTTATCTGCCTTGGGAAAAAATAGTGGGAATTTAAAGATTAATGGGATGACATTCTTGATAAATAAATATATCGAAAGTAGGCAAAGTAATATTACTTCAGATTTTCCAAAGCGTCTTCTAATAGTTTTAGATGACTTAGAACGTCTGAATCAAGATATTGATATTCGTGACTTACTGAGTTTCATTTCGAATGATTTATTGGTGGGTATTCAAGCTAAAGTAGTGATAATCTCTAATGAACAAGAATTTGCAAAAAAAGAAGAATTTAAGAAATATAAAGAGAAAACGATTTATAAGACTGTAAAGTTTCAGCAAGATTTGTCTAATATTATTGCTTCCCTTTGTCAGGAAAGTTCGAATAATATTTTGTCAGATTTATTATATGAAGTGGATTCTGGTTCATATAACGATTTTCATTTCTATAGATATAACCAGGATGGTTTGAGTAACACTAATATTCGAACTATTCAAAGAATATTTAGAAATTTCAATGAACTAGCTGAATTGATAAGTGTGAATGCTAACTTAGATAATAATCTATATCGTTCTCTCTTATTACAAATAATATTTATTGAATATGAGACACAGGAGCAGAAAAAATTAGACTATCTGCAGAAATTAGAAAAGCGTTCTTATGAGGAGTTACCTCAAGAAACTAGAGCTATTCTATCCAAGTATTATTATCTGTATGAAGATTATTTTTTCATACATCCAGCTATCACCTATTATTTGCAACATGGTTATCACGAGGATGAGGAAAGTATAGAAGATTATATTGGTGATTGGTATGAACATCAGGAAAGAAGGAACAATCCTCAAAAGGATAGTTATGAAGTGTTGTGGGAGTATAGGGATTTAAATGATGAGGAAATAAAAGAATATCAATGTAGGCTGGTGCATGAGATTAAAAGGTCAAAATTGGCTTTTGATAAGTTATTAGCGGCTTATTATCTTCTGTTATCACTTGATGAAGACGGATTAAATTTAGCAGAATACAGTTTAGCTGAGTTGGAATCTGTGATTGTCAATAGATATTCTAGCGGTAAGGAAGAGGGGTTCAACTTAGATAGCTTTGCATGGGATAGAAGTTCATCACTTTACCATAAGTTGCTGGAACAGAAGGAAGAAAGACAGCTTCAACTGGATATAAAAAGATTGAGAAATATCTTTGAAGGAAATAAAGAGGAGTTACAGGACTACCGTTCACTTAGTGATGGAGAAGATCTTTTTAAAGTTTTAAACACACATGATCTTTTTGAAAAATATATCAATTCTTCCCCTAGTAAATGTCATAAGTTAACAGAATACCTTCAAGCTCATTACAATATGAGCAATTTAAAAGAATACTATAAGAGAGATAGTGCAGAGTTAGATACATTCATGCAAAAACTGAAAGAGTGTTTAAGAGAGAACCGTAATCTGCAAAAAATAGACCAGTTTAAGATCCGAGAGCTACTTGATGAGGTAACAAGAATAAGGCTCAGATTAACGGACTCATAAAATATATAGAAAAAACAAACTAAAATTTGACATATTAATCTATTTTAAATTGACTTTGAGGGATAAATTCGCTATAATATAAGAAAAAACTGGTTATAACCAGAAATCAAGGAGGAGCTATGTTCCGTTTAGCAAAAGAAGAACTTGAAAAGTTGGGAGCTATTATTACGGCGACCGAAATTTACCAACAGCCAGGCTTATGGAAGGAAGCGTATCAACTCTATCTTGACCAATTGGAAAAAATCGAGAGTTTTCTAAAATCAATCAAGGAAAAACATGACTTTGTTCACGTTGTTTTTACAGGTGCAGGGACTTCAGACTTTGTTGGTCAAAGTATTGCCAACTACCTCAACCAAGTCAATGACTTGAAACACATTCGTTTTTCTGCCATTGGTACAGTGGAGTTGGTTAGTCGTCCACATGACTATCTACAAGCTGGTCTTCCAACTATCCTGGTGTCCTTTGCTCGTTCAGGTAATTCACCTGAGAGTGTGGCAGCAGTTGAAGTCGCTAAGCAATTGGTAGATAAATTGTATCAAGTGACCATTACCTGTGCACCAGAAGGTAAGCTGGCACTAGCGGCTGAAGGAGATGCTGAAAATCTCCTGCTCTTGCAACCAGCTGGTTCAAACGATAAGGGCTTTGCCATGACGGGTTCTTACAGCTGTATGGCTCTGACAGCCCTCCTCGTCTTCTCACCAGCCAGTCAAGAAGAAAAAGCTGCTTGGGTTGAGACTATTGCCCGTCTGGGTCAAGATGTCTTGGACCGTGAAGACTACGTGCAAGACTTGATCAACCTTGATTTTGAGCGAGTGATTTACCTCGGTTCAGGTGGTTTCTATGGTCTTGCCCACGAAGCTCAGTTGAAAATTCTGGAATTGACAGCAGGCAAGATTGCGACCATGTACGAGTCACCACTCGGTTTCCGTCATGGACCAAAATCCTTCATCAACGAAAAGACCTTGATTTTCCTCTTTGCCTCAAACGATGGCTACACACGCCAGTACGATGTGGACTTGCTCAATGAAGTCCATGGTGATGGCATAGCAGAGCGGATAGTGGCATTGTCGGCTGATAAGTTGGTCGGTACAGAAGCAGCCAACTTTGTCTTGGCAGAGGGCGGAGCAGATTTGCCAGATGTCTTCTTAACCTTCCCTTACATCATCTTTGCCCAAACGGTATCCATTATGGCAGCTATCAAATGCAAGAATTTGCCAGATACACCATCTCCAACAGGCACCGTTAACCGTGTGGTGCAGGGTGTGATTATACATCCACTATAAAACATACTAAAATTAGTAGTGAGGAAATCTCCGACGGGAGAAAGTACTCACTACTTTTTCTTTATGATAAAGTAGAGGTGTCTTGTTAAGTCGTGGGACTTTTTGACGCTAGACGTCGCATCAAAAACTGGCAAGGCACCTGTTTTAGAAAGAATGTTATCAAAGTATGTGGGACGCCAGACGTCGAGTATTGAAAATGACATCACTAAAACAAGGAATCATTCAAGACAAAGAGGTAATATCATGCGAGTAGTATTTGGGATTGACGTGAGTAAGGTAAGTTCAGAAGTAGCCATTCTAGTCAATGGCGAGAAGGTACATAACTACACCATGTCCAATGATGCCATTGGCTTTTCCCGGCTACTTGGCGATTTGAAAACCGTCCACAAGCCAGAAATCATCTTTGAAGCAACAGGCGTCTATTCTCGTCGTCTTCAAGCTTTTCTGGATGAACATAGCTACGCTTATACACGGCTCAATCCCTTAGAAGCCAAGAAGCAACTGGATAGCTTGCGTGTGCGGAAAACAGATCAAATTGACGCTGAAAAACTGGCTCAGTCTCAGTTTGTACTGAATCGTAAACCCACTTATATCCAAGAAGAAGTCTATCAAGATCTGCGAGATCTCAGTCGATTCTATCAGAACTTAACCGAGGACATCGTTCGAGCTAAAAATCGTCTGCACAAGGTCTTACAGGTCACTTTCCCTGAATTGGAAACTATCTTGTCAACGCCAACTGGGGAACAATACTGGAACTTGGTCATAGCCTTTCCTTGCAAGGACTTCGTTCTTGAGTTAAGCAAGGATGAACTCTCAAAGAGCATCCGTCTGTCCACTTCAAAACGGATTTCTGACAAGCGTGTGGCTTACTTAGCAGAGAAGCTGACAGCACTAGCCAATCAATCTTATTGTGCCGTTAAGAAAAACTCTCCAATCATGGAAGAGGTGCGTTACTATGCGAAAGAATTGCTTAGACTTTCTGAACAGAGACAAGCAGTCTTAGACGAAATGGTGGAACTAGCCCAACCTTTACCAGAGTATGACATTCTGCTTTCTATTCCTGGTATCGCTGAGACTACTGCAACAAGTATTATTGGCGAACTGGGAGATATTCGCCGTTTTCAGTCTGCCAATCAAATCAATGCCTTTATCGGTATTGACCTGAGACACTATGAATCTGGAAACTTCATCGCTAAGGAACACATTACCAAGCGTGGCAATCCCTATGCTAGAAAGATTCTGTTCAAATGCATTCACAATATCGCTTCAGCTAGTCACACCAATCCTTGCCATATAGCAGACTTTTATGAGAAACGAAAAAGGCAATCGCAAATGACTTCAACCAAGCCACACACGATTGCCTCCATACATCGTCTCATTCGGACAATGTATTACCTCATAACGCATAACAAACTTTACGATTATATTTCAACCCAAAATCAGTAAAATTGTTTATGCCATATTATTGTAACACCTTATCAAAAAATTTCAACATAAGGTGTTGCTTTTGTATACCCTTTTTACACTAAACTTTAGTCCAAAATAAAATAATTTCCTTATTTTGACTACTGAATCTCAAATTTCAAGTTGAAGTTAGCCACCCAAAAGAAATTCACTTGGCGACTTGTAGTCCAAGCATTTTTTAGGGTAGTTGTTAATCCAATTTTCGATAAAAGCGACTTCTTTCGGAGTCGTTTTCTTGG
>NZ_JAOTGD010000015.1:0-37934 GCF_044427405.1 Streptococcus sp. 2020WUSS089
ACTGTAACTGGTTTTAGCCATTTCTTTTTCCTCCTTTATCTAACCTGAACAATTAGATTATATCAGGAAAAAGAAATGGAAGCTCAAAGCCTTGTCAGCCACCAGCATAGCTGGTGGTTTTCTTGTTTTTCTCTACGAGAAAAACTGGCTCGAAGCCATAACAGCAAAAAACGCCAACTTTCGTCAGCGTTTTTAAGGAGATATGAAAAATATTTAGGATTGACTATAGTATAGCCTATTTCTCCACGCTCTCCATCGGTCTAAAGACTGATTTCATCTTAAAACGGCAATTCTTCCTCTTCCAAGACCAAATCAGCTAGGTCATCGCCAGTATTGTTTTCTCGCATAGCACGTTGGGCACGGCTTTCGAGCAGCTGGAAAGTATTGCCCAAAATTTCGGTCACATAGTGGTTGCTGCCGTCTTTTTCGTATTTACGGGTCCGCAATTCACCGTCAACAGAAATCAGACTGCCCTTGCTACCATAGGAAACAAGTGTTTCCGCCAGTTTGCCCCAGAAAATAACATTGAGAAAATCTGCTTCCCGTTCACCATTCTCCGTCTTGAAACGGCGGTTGACTGCGACGGTTACACGGGTCAGATTTTTGCCGTTAGGGGTTTGAGTGAGTTCAGGTTGGGCCGTCAAGCGACCGATTAGAATTGTTTTATTATACATATTATTTCCTCCTACTTATCTATTCGTAGGAAAAATGATAAAATGATGAAAAAGGAGAAAATTTATGAAAAAAATCCTTATCTCAAAGTTACAAGCTACCCAGGCTTATAGCGACCAGGAACTCAGCTGGTTGCTGGAAAACATCGGTCATCCAGACCCTGCTATACGCGATGAACTGGTCTATACTAGTTTTCGCCACATCTTTTTGGAGGGCTTGGTTACAAGGGAGCAAGCACAGTCGCTGTTACAATTTTCTCAAGACACTAATCCTCTTTCCCTAGAAAGCTCCACACTAAAGCGAAGTTTTTCTTGCTTACTCTACTGCCTTTTGCTGTCTGTCGATAATGACCAAGATTCTGGATACTCTGCATTTTTAAGCACTAAGGACCGCGAACTACTCTTCCAAGAGGCCTTGGATTATTTGACAATCGAAAATGACTGGTCTGGCTATGATGAAAAACTTGGCTGGATTCATACCGCTGCCCATGGAGCAGATTTTCTTCTGGCCGCAAGCTGTCATGAGCAATTTCCCGCTGAAAAAAGCAAAGAAGTCTGGCAGACTATTGTCACCTGTCTAACTAAACAAAGTAAAGTTTTCTCAGCTGGCGAGGAAATCCGCCTAGCACAGATTCCTGTCTACCTCCTACTGAATGAAAAAGTGGCAGGACAAGAGCTGACGGAATGGATTAGCAAGCTAGACTTTCCCAACCAAGAACCTCTGGACTACTTCCGGTGGCTTAATCTCCAGCATTTCCTATCCAGTCTCTACTTCCAACTCAATTCACATCAGGTTTTGACAGAAGAACTCCAACAAACTATTGAAGGAAAAATTGAAACAGCATAAAAGAATTGGCCATCTGACCAATTCTTCTTTTTCTATCCCTTCCAGTGTTTTACTGGATCAAAGGCTTCTCCGACCACTGCGGAGTCGTCCAATTCAATAATACCACGGACTTGTGGTGCGTTTGGCAGTGCCAATTCACGCGGGCTACACATCATACCAAAGCTATCTTCACCACGCAACTTCCCTGGGAAAATCAGGCTGCCGCTCGGCATCATTGCCCCCGGAAGAGCCACAATGGTTTTCAAGCCTTGGGCAGCATTTGGCGCACCAGCTACGATTTGCACTGTTTTGTCACCAACATTGACCTGACAGATGTTGAGGTGGTCGCTGTCTGGATGAGGAACTAGCTCCGTAATCTGACCGACTACGAACTTTGGAGCATTGTCGTTGACCAAGCTTTCAGTAAAACCTTCTTTTGCCAACTCTGCATTCAAGGTCGCAACTTGCTCGTCTGTTAGGAAAACTTGACCATTTCCAGCAATCTCAACCAAACTTGATGCTTCAAAAATATTCCAAGCCACTGTTTTTCCTGTTTCTTCTAGGAAAACACGCGCCACTTGACCCTTGCGTTCAAACTGGACAGCTTGTCCCTTGTCCTCAGCAACAATCACCATAAGAACATCGCCAACGTGTTCCTTATTATATGTAAACATCATTTCTTTTTCATTTCTCCTTTATGCAAATAGACCGGTCAAGCCTTTCCAAAGATTTTCAAAGAAGGCTCCGATTTTTTCTAAAATCCCTGAATCTTGTAAATTTTTATAGGCTTCTGAAATTTGTTGCTCTGCCTGTTGCTTGAACTGGTTGAGCTGGGCAGCAACCTCAGCCGAATCAATGGCAGAGGTTTCCTGATAAGCTTTGGCAAAGGTAACCAATTTTGAAACTTCATCCGCCGTGATGACAGTTTCCAAACCGTTATTGGCCAAGACATCGTTAATAATAGTATTGATGTCTGATTCGGAAGCTACCTGACCATTGGACTGTTTGTAGTCGGCAAGTGACGTCTTGATTTCCGCTACTGCCTTATCCAAGGCTGAACTATCAAAATTGGAGTCACCTGTATGGGCTGTTGCCACTTCGTTAACAGTCGTTAATTCTTGTTGAGCTACCTCTGTCCGAGCTGGGTCAACTGTTTCACCGTTGGCCGCAAGAGCCTTGTAAACACCTGTCAGAGCAGACTCCCCCGTTACCTGAATCGGTGCTGCCACATCAATCAAGACATCTGACGCACCAGCTGTGATAGCTGCATTGGCATATTGGGTCTTGGTAATCAAAGTGATGTTCTGTGGTGTCTTAATATCCACCACAACCCCTTTACCTGTATCCTGCTTTTGCACCAATACAGATGAGTAAAGAGAGGCTGTGTTCGCTCCAGATGTACCTAAATATTGGTCCATATCCGCGCCAACAACCACCTGACGACTGACATGATTAACATCCGAAATACCAAATAGATTGTTAACCTCTGTCGCTTGGGCATCTGACAAACCGCCACCGTAGACCAGTGTTGGCTTGCCCCATTTTTCATTGATAACATCCGTCTGAATTTCCGCTTGAGCCAGCGGTGCCAAACTTAAACTCAACCCTAGCACCACAGGCGCTAGAAGGATTTTTCCTAGTGTTTTCTTCATGTTCTTTCCTTTCTTTTGGGAAATGGCAGAGCTTCTCTGCTGATTTATCTACCCAGTCCAGATAAGAAGTTCATGATTTCTTCCTTGGTCTTGCGATTCTTATCGACAAAACGACCGATTTCCTTACCATTTTCCAAAACAACCAGACTTGGAATGCCTAAAATAGCCCATTCCTGCGCCAGAGGCATAAAGTCATCTCGATCCAGTTGCACAAAACGAAAATCTGGGAAAGCCTCTTCGATAGCTGGCACATGCGGTTTGATATAGTGGCAATCTCCACACCAAGTCGTCACAAATAGGAAAACAGTTGGCTTGCCATCTTCAATCAAGGCAGCTACTTCTTCAAGATTTGTCGGAAAAATCATCTTTCTTCCTCCCTGTATTGAATAGAACCTTGGGTATTTTCAAATAGAAATACCTGTCCTGCCTCCATCACAACCCCTCCGATAAGAGTTGTCTGCGTAGAAGCTGTTTCATCCACATAGACCGTGGCAATCTCTCCTAAATCAGCGAAAAAGTCACGTACCTCCTGCAAGGCCTGTGCTTTTTTACGGTCTTCTTGGATTTTACGGTAAAATTGAGCACTAGCGGTGAGCACACCTGCCCCCAATAAGCCTGCTAGCAAGGCTGTCTTTTTCTTTTTCATGTTGACTATTTTATCATATTTCCTCGGAATTTTCCCAAAAATGCCATTGGACTTGTGACAGCTGAGACAAACTCACACCACTTGACAAAAGACTAAAAAATAGATAGAATGGTCTTACAGTGATAAATGTTTGTCAACACTTGGCAATCAAAAAGCCCCCAACGTTCCCAGCGTTGAGGGTTTTATTTTGCCCCTGGGGCCTACTTGTCACGATTGTTGAGCCATCTTTCAAACAAAACTGTTAGAAAACTGACGAACAAAGGTACAAGAAAAACTGTGATAAATGCTTCCCACACTTAGCAATCACCTCCTCTCTATTTTGAGGGGCATTTCTATCCTAGCAAATTTCAAACATTCTTGTCAAGACTATCCATATTTTTCTATATTTTCAAGACAAGTCTAGCTCTTCGTGATAAAATAGTAGTAATCATGTCATGGAGGAAGAAGAATGACTCTTTTTGAAAAAATTAAAGAAGTTACAGAATTGCAAAGCTTACCGGGATTTGAAGGACAGGTTCGCAACCACATCCGCCAGAAAATCACACCGCATGTGGACCGCATTGAAACAGATGGATTAGGTGGAATTTTTGGCATCAAGGATACGGCTGTTGAAAACGCTCCTCGTATCCTAGTGGCTGCACATATGGATGAAGTCGGCTTTATGATTAGCCAAATCAAGCCAGACGGCACTTTCCGTGTTGTCGAGCTGGGAGGGTGGAATCCGCTAGTTGTATCCAGTCAAGCCTTCACACTTCAACTGCAGGACGGTCGGACCATTCCTGCCATTTCAGGTTCAGTGCCTCCCCATCTTTCTCGTGGGGCTAACGCTCCTGGCATGCCTGCCATCGCTGATATTATTTTCGATGCTGGTTTCACCAATTATGACGAAGCTTGGGCGTTCGGCGTTCGTCCGGGGGATGTCCTGGTTCCCAAAAACGAAACCATTCTAACAGCCAACGGAAAAAATGTTATTTCTAAGGCTTGGGACAACCGCTTCGGTGTCCTTATGGTGACGGAATTGCTAGAAAGCCTATCGGGTCAAACCTTACCAAATCAGTTGATTGCTGGGGCAAATGTGCAAGAAGAGGTTGGCCTACGTGGAGCTCATGCTTCTACAACTAAGTTCAATCCAGATATTTTCCTTGCTGTTGATTGCTCGCCTGCAGGCGATATTTATGGCGACCAAGGAAAAATTGGTGACGGAACGCTACTTCGTTTCTACGACCCAGGTCATATCATGTTAAAAAACATGAAAGACTTCCTCTTGACGACTGCTGAGGAGGCTGGGGTGAAATTCCAATACTACTGCGGTAAAGGTGGAACAGATGCTGGTGCAGCTCACTTGAAAAATCAAGGTGTTCCATCAACAACTATCGGTGTCTGCGCTCGCTACATCCACTCCCATCAAACCCTCTACAGCATGGATGACTTCTTAGAGGCCCAAGCCTTCTTGCAAGCCATCGTTAAAAAGCTAGACCGCTCAACGGTTGATTTGATTAAAAACTATTAAAATAAAAGACTTTGCTAGGTAGAATGCCCGGCAAAGCCTTTTTTCTATATAGTCGAATGAATTAGCTTTCAGACAAGGAACTGAGGTGCAGACAGTACTAGAGTACGGCAAACCGAAAGTGACGATGTATCAAAGCTAATTCAAATGACTATAAACTCTTCTAAAATGTACTTCCTCACATAGGTAATGAAATAAAGCGAGCCTGTAATCAGGTAAAGTTTTTTGGGATTATCCAAGTCCGCCTGCTCCAACCACTCCTGATAGGTCTGAACTCGTTCATAGCCTGACGGATAATCTTCTAACTGTACCGCTCTGAAATCATCAAAGGTTGTCACGCTAACAGATCCAAATTGGCTAAGCTGGGTCAACATCTGGTCCACAGGCTTGGTATTGATAGCTGCAAAGAGGATTTCAATATCTCTGTCCGCATATTTTTCCTCTAGGAGCTGGGTCAGGACGGCGATGCTTTCATTATTGTGGGCTCCGTCAATCATGAGTCTTGGTTGTATCAATTCTAAGCGACCCGGCCAGATGGCTTGGGACAAGCCCCGGCTGATGGTTTCATTGGTAATCTTTGGAAAATCAGGGCTGAGAAGCTGAGCTGTGGTCACTGCCAAGGCTGCGTTGACCTCTTGGTGACGCCCCTGCATCTGTAGCCTCAAATCCTCAACACGGCCGAAGGGGCTTGAAACCGCAAAGCCTGCTCTGCTATTTTCCAAAAGAATCTCCCGCCCCACCGAATAGGTCGGACTCTGAAGCTGATGGGCGTACTCCTCAAATACTGCCTCCACTTCTGGCTGGTCGGTCGCATAGAGGAGGGGAACCCGCTCACGTAAGACAGCAACCTTGTGACGGGCTATGGCAGCATGAGTCTCTCCCAAAAAAACCTGATGGTCCAAGCCGATAGAAGGACAAACTACCGCTAGAGGATTAAGGACATTGGTCGCATCCTGCAAACCGCCCATGCCCGCTTCCACCAAGAGAATGTCGGGACGCTGGTAGTGAGCAAAGTAGATAAACATAGCCACTACTACAATCTCAAACTCCGAGATGGCATCCAGTTCAGCTGTCTGGTCCAAGTCCTCAATCAAGGGCTGCAAGTCTGTCACAATCCTCGCAAAATCTTCCTCCGAAATCATCTCCTGCTCAAAGACAATCTGCTCTCGAAAATCAATGATGGACGGCGATGTAAAGCGACCGACGGTGTACCCCGAAGACCGTAAGATAGACTGTAAGGCATTGAGGGTCGAACCCTTTCCATTTGTTCCAACAAAGTGAATAGTCGGCACTTGAAGCTGGGGATTGTCCAAGCGTTCCAAGAGCCAGTTGACACGCGCAACGCCATTTTCTAAATCTGATGCAGGGCGATTCGATAGCCACTGACGAGTTTCTTGATAATCCATGATTCCCTCTCTACAAAAGCAGCAACAGGGGGATGACCTGTTGCTCGATACTGTTTTATTTAATACCCATTAACTTGGCCAATTCAGGTATTTTTTGTAAACTTGGCAAGACAAGCATGGTCACGACAATGCGTAACGGAATTTCAAAAATAGCCTTAATCAAACGACTGCTATACAAGGCAATCCAAGGTGTTCCAAAATGGAAATGGAGGGCGATAGGCGTCATGATAAAGGAAATCACAACCTGAATCAAGACAACTACACCAGCCACATAGAGCCAATCAGCTTTGTTTTTAATATTCAGCGGCTTCTGATAAAAGAACCAGCCGTAGATAAAAGCCGATACCGCCTCAATCAAAATCCAAGTGAAGAGGACAGTTTGCCCGCTAAACAAGACAAAGACTGGGTCTGAAATAGCCGCAAAGACAGCTGCCCAAACTGGACCAGCAATAGCTCCCAAAATAGTATTGGGAATGAAGGTAAACTGGACCTGCAAGGTTTCTGAAATCCGAATGGAGAAATAGTTCTCCACAACCATAACCAAGGCAAGGGTCATCGCAATAGCAGTCAACAACTGCACCGTTAGTTTTGGAATCTTCTTTTCCATAAAAAATGCTCCTTTTTCAAAAAATGGAGCTGTCGTGTGTATTCGACAGCGGATGCAATGGTTTACCGCGCTACTCTCAGCCAGACCCCGATGTTCCTACTCTAGGAGACATCAGATACAAGCAAAGATTAGCTTCGTTATGTGGCAACATCCCATCCACATACACTTGACGCAAACCATCTACTCTGTGCAAATTTCTTTGCCAGTCTATTGTATCACACACTATATATTTTGACCACTTGCTAAAAACTATACCTTTCTAAAGGTATAAACTATAAGAGAAACTGGCAGTCTCCGACTACCAGTTAGTTTTTCTTATTTCAAACGTTCAACTTCACGCGCAATAACCAATTCTTCATCCGTTGGAATAACCAAGACACGAACTTTTGATTCTGGCGTTGAAATATCACCATAGTTACCAAATACATTTTTTGCAGGATCCAACTCAATACCAAACCAAGACAAGCCTGCTATTACATCATTGCGCATGAGCGGTGCATTCTCACCCATACCTGCAGTGAAGACAATGGCATCTGCACCATTCAGAACCGCAAAGTATTGACCAATGAATTTCTTGATACGGTCGATAAAAATGTTATAAGCCAAAACAGCATCTGGGTTCTTAGCTTCCAAACCTGATTCAATGTCACGCATATCGCTTGAATAACCCGATACGCCAAGCAAACCTGATTGTTTATTCAGCATGTTAACAACATCCGCAGCATCCTTCAACTCATCAACATTTGCAATCAAGTAAGGAATAATCGCTGGATCAATATCTCCCGAACGAGTTCCCATCATTGGACCAGCTAGAGGAGTGAAGCCCATAGAAGTGTCAACTGATTGACCGTGGTAGTTGGCAGTAATAGATACACCATTTCCGATGTGAGCCGTAATCAATTTTAATTCCTCAAGCGGACGTCCCAATACTTTTGCTGCCTCATGCGCTACATAATAGTGGCTAGTTCCGTGAGCTCCATACTTACGAACCTTGTGGTCGGTATAGTACTTTTGTGGAATCGGATAAAGATAGGCATGCTTTGGCATCGTAGTGTGAAAGGCTGTATCAAAAACAGCTACATTCAAAACTTCTGGTAGTACTTCCTCAAATGCACGCATTGCTGCTACGTGAGCAGGGTTATGAAGCGGTGCCAAAGCACTTAGTTCTTCAATTTGCTCAACCTCTTTTGGTCCAATAACAGCTGATTCTTTGAAAATCTCTCCACCTGCAACAACACGGTGTCCGATACCAGTAATTTCCCCGTAAGCAGCGATGATGTTGTGTTTAAGCAAGTCTTCTAGGAGAATCTTAACCGCAACCGTATGATTAGGAATATCTAAAACTTCACTTTCTTTCTTTCCATCATACTTAACTGTTGAGATGGAATCATTCAAACCGATGCGCTCAATAATCCCTGCTGCTAGTACTGTTTCTTCTGGCATTTGATAAAGTTGCCATTTTAGACTTGAACTACCTGCATTAATTGCAATTGTTTTTGACATATCTTACCTCTTTTAAAGCGTTTTCCTAACTAGTATAACAGATTTTCACTTAAATTGCATTCTCTTGCTTCCAATTTTTGAAATTGAGCATGAACTTCTGAATAGCTTCTGGTTCTTGAAGACTTTGTAAGGGATAAACAAACGGTGCCAACGGTCTTGCAGCTTTCTTTTGCAAGACAAAAATAGACTTGGCCATAGCAGCCTTCCCAAAGAGATTTGGTGGCAGGGCAATCATGGCAACAATATTGGCTTGCTCCTGTAACCAGCCTTTCAGCAAATCGCTTTGCGGACTAGTCAACAAATCATTTGGAGCCAAGAGAATAGCGAATCCATCCTTTTCCAGATATTTGAGGGACTGTTCCATGAGTAAATGATGGGCGTAGGTATGTTCATTTGGACTGGCAACCTGATAACGGCTGGCAATCTGGTCATCTGGATAGTAGCCAATAGGCAAATCTCCCAAAATTACTTGACTTTCCTTCAAAATCTGCGGACGTACCGCATCTCCCTGAGCAAAAGAAATATCTGCCTGCATGACATCCGCAATACTTGCCGACAAATCAATCAAGAGGTCGTCCACTTCAATCCCCAAGTAATCTAATTCTTTCTGGCTGGCGTTGAGAATAGTTTGCGCCAAGTTCCCAGTCCCCGAACCAATTTCCAGAACCGTCACCTTGGAAGTAGATACTAGTTGGTCCACTAGAAAAGATAGGATAAATCCGATAGAGTCTGGTGTGAACTGGTGATTATACTGCATGGGTTCAGTCTGATTGGCCTTGATGAGCAGGAATTGGAAGGCACGACGCCATTCTTCCTTGGTTAAATCTAGTTGTTTCAAGGTCTTGTTATTATTGACAACAAGATCTGTCTCATGCTGACCAGCTACGTAAGCAGCATTTTGCTCAATCATGGCATCATAGATATTGGTGCCTAGCTGGTTTTGGATAGTCTGTACGTTTTCTAATAGCAGGTCGTAAGCCTGTTCGATCTTTTCAAAATTCATACTCTTATCTTATCAAAAATTCACCAACTTTGCACCAAAAAGGGAGCGACTAGCCACTCCCCTCGGGTACTATTTTAACCGGAAATTGATAGGTATACAGACCATCACTTGTTAACTCAACTGCAACCATTAGTTGGTCACCTTTAAGTTGATAACGAGCCTGTCCCTCTTGAAAAGAGACCCTTCCTCTATCCTCCTTCTGCTTAGAACCTGTGGTTAAATTTTCTTCCTTTTCATTCACCGCCGCTCCCATAACTATTTTTTCTACTTGCAAGTCCTCTTCGACTTGGTCCAAGACCATCTGAGCCATGATGTAGGCCGTCGTTTCTTGCCTAGCCACCTGAACCAAGCGACTCTCAGCCTCTTGGCGGTGGAGATAAAACTGAAGCAAAAGACTAAAAACCGCCAGCATCAAAAGGGCATAGAGCAGAATGCCAGCCTTAACTTTTTTCTTTAAAAGCATAGATAAAGGTCCGCTCCTCTCCATTTTTAAAGCTAAAGTTGATGCGCACCAGCTGGTTTTCTTGGGAAATAGCTGCGCTGTCCACCTGATAGAGCATGGGCTGGTATCCCTGTCCCCTGTCATTTGTTTTCCGAAAATCATCCGACCGTGACTTGCCAAAGGCCAAAGCCTGACCTCCCTTATCAACATAGACCTTGCCATTTTCAACCTTGACCAAGTCAGCCTGGTCCCACTCCGACCGCAATTGACTAGAGAAGACCAACCATTCCTTTTGAACGGTCTGACCTTGATAATGCGCTTCTTGGACCAGCAGTTTTGACAAGCCTTCAAAAACCAGAAGACTACCTGAAAGGATGACTAAGGCTACCAAACATTCCAAGAGAGTAAAAGCAGGAATTTTACTTTTTAACAACCGATAAAACCTCCTTTCCCTCGTGGAAAACAATGATCTTATCCGCTGTTCGTTGAACCTGAACTGTAACACCGTTTAAGGCTAGGTTATCTTGCTCGGTCTGAACAGCCATCTGTGCTAGATTGAGAACCTCCTGTTGTTCCAATTCCCAAGCCTGTCGCCTACGACCTGCATCCACAGCTGACAAAATCAAGCTGCAAATAGTCACTAGAGTCGCAAGGGCAACCAGACTTTCTAGCAAAATATAAGCCTTATTCTTCTGTTTTCTTATAGCGACCACTCCCTATATATAATTGATACGCGACTGTCTTTCGACTAAGCCGAAAACGAATCTTGGTCAGAGAAGAATTTCCACCATTTTCTTCAAATGTGATGGTCTTCCCTTCCAATACTTCTACATTTCTGGGTACCTCTACAGCCTGATAACCATTGGTCACTTCCTGTCCGCCAATAGCAAGGTTCACTGTTTGGTGGGAACTAGCTGCCAGTTTCTGACTGTCTTTATAGATGCCCTCAAATTCCCAGAGAAAAATCTCTTCCTGAACAGACCGAAAAGCCGTTTGCACCGTTCCCGACAGGCTGATTGCCAGAAAGCTGATGACAAATAAGGTTAGCAGGCTTTCAAACAGGGTAAAAGCCTTATTTTTTCGCCTCAGCATACTGCTCCGCTTGTTTTTGAGTAATATAGCCTGCTGCCTGCAAATCTGCCACCGTTGCTTCCTTATCATATTCCAATTCATAGAGCTCCATCTGACTCTCTACTACTTTGACAACAGCCGCATCCCCCTTCTTCTGAATAGCATCCTTCTGCTGGCTCAAATTTGGCACAAAGAGGAGCAAGAGCAGGCTAATGATCCCCAAAACGACTAACATTTCCACCAGAGTGAACCCTTTTACCTTCACTTCAATTAACTTTTTCATTTTATAACTCCATATTTTGATAAATCGGCAGCAACATGGCTGCGTAGATGAGAACGACCATTAAGGCCACAAAGAGAAAGACCAGCGGTTGAATCAGCTGCATGGCTCTATTGACCCGAGAGAAAAAAACCTCCCAACACTCGGCTGCATAGACTGTCAACTCGCTCCCCAACTTGGACTTGACCTGACCATACTCGACGATCAAACTCAGCTCTCGCTTAAAAAAGGCATAGGTCTTAATGTGTTCGTGAAAACTCTGACCATTGAAAAGCGACTGCTCCAGGTCCTGTCCAATCTCTCGAAAGAGCTGCGATTGCTGCTCCTGCATCAAACCCACAATCTGCGGCAGGTCCAAGCCTTGCCCAATCAAACTCCCCCACTCCCTGGCGTAATAGGCCGTCAGATAGGTTTGGATGAGTTTTCCGAAAAATGGCAGAGCTGCTAAGCAGGAAAAGACCCTGATTTTGTTGGTTTTGCGAAACCAAACAAGACCAGCCAAGACCGCCACCAAACTAAGTCCACAGAGGGATAAAAAGATGGTCGGCAAATGGTTAATTAGCATAGTCGCTGCATTGCCTTCCTCCAACTGGGGCAGAAGGTAATTTTTCAAACCCAGCATAATCAAGAGCAGAAAACCTAGTAAGATAATCGGATAGGTCGCCACCTCAATCAGTTTTTTACGAACCTTGCTGACATTTTCCAAATAGGACTGGATATGGCTCAAACTGAGGCTGGTATTGCCATGAACTTCTGCCAGTGCCACCTGCGTGACCACCGCATCTGAAAACCGCAAATCTGCCAGCAAACTTGAAAAGGGTTTGCCTGCTAACAGCCCATCTGACAAGACCTGGGTATAGGGATCTGCCAGAAGCTGACTGCGTTTGAGGAAATCAACAATCTCCCCTAGATGAAAACCGCTGGCAAAAAGATTATTGAAAAGCTCAATGACCTTACGCTGGCGAACCAAGGGCAATTTTTTCTGTTTCTGCCTGCCGAAGACTGATATGTCCTGCTGCAAAAAGGCGATCAATTTGCGCATTCCACCGGCCTGCGGAATGGTTTTGGTAATTTCCCTTTGCAAAATCTACTACACCTCCTCCCCCAATCAAACGTTGATAGGCAATCCCTTGAAGGGCGTTATTTAACTCCTCAGGACTGACACCTAGTTCTAACATACGGGTATAGACACCTGAAATAGACCTTGCATGAACTGTTGAGAAAACGGTAGCTCCCGTCAGGCTGGCTCGAATGACTGCTCGAGCGGTTTCTGCATCCCGAATCTCACCAATGATGAGCAAGTCTGGTCGATGGCGGAGGGACAGTTTGATCAGATTGTCGTAGGTGGCTCCGATGGCTTCATTGAGCTGGAGTTGCAGCATGTCCTCCTGTTTGATTTCGACAGGATCCTCGATGGTCAAAATCTGCTTGTCTGGGAATTTCAGCCTGGCAAGATGGTACATAAGTGTGGTCTTACCAGAGCCGACTGGACCCGAAAAAAGGTAGAGCCCTCGTCCCTTGATTTCTTCTGCAAGTCGCTCAGCTGCCTCAAACCAGAACTTGAGTTCCTTGTCATTGTCATAGAGCAGGCGGATAACCAGACTTTCCTTGCCACGATAATCACCGACAGTTGATAAGCGAAGTGAAATCTCTCCGCTACCATAATCATAGTCACAGGACCCCTGCTGGCTACGGCGTTTTTCACCAACATTTAAACCTGCTAAAAACTTGAAATGGCTGATAATGGCTGTTACTTCCTCCTCAGCCAAGTCTTGCACAAACTCTCGCTCGTCCATGATACGATGGTAGACTTGATAGCCCTGACCACGAGGAACCAGATAGATGTCACTGACCCTATCTGCCACCGCCTCTTCAATCATCTTTCTTGCTTTTTCTTGAATCATACAACCTCCTCACCCTATCAATTCGTAAGGAAACTTGATTTTCCATACTTTTTTGTTAAAATAATAAAAAAGCTTGGAGGTTCCTATGAAAAAATTAAAAAAAGGCGACCACATACGCGTAGTTAGCCCCTCTTCATCTATTGAAAGAATTGGTGGTTTTGAAGCCAATCTTGCCGCCAAGGAAAAATTGGAAGAACTGGGCTTCAAACTCTCTTTCTCAGAACATTATTTTGAAAACGATATTTTTGATTCGGCTCCGATTGCCAGTCGTGTTGCGGACTTGGAAGTAGCCTTTGCGGATGAGTCGGTCGATGCCATTCTGACAACCATTGGCGGTGTCAACTGCAACGAACTGCTGCCTTATCTGGATTTTGACCTAATTGCCCGCCATCCGAAAATTTTCTGCGGTTATTCAGATACGACCGCCCTGCTCAATGCCATTTACGCCAAGACAGGCATGCAAACCTACATGGGTCCAGCTTATTCAAGCTTCAAAATGGATTTGGGGCAACAGTATCAAACAGAAGCCTGGCTCAAGGCCGTGACACAAGATTCCTATGACCTGATTCCGAGTCCTGAATGGTCTAGCGACGCCTGGTACCTACCAGACGCCCCTCGCACCTTTTACCCAACAGAATGGAAAGTATATAATCCAGGCCAGGCCTCTGGTATTGCCATCGGCGGAAACATCTCAACCCTCAATCTTCTGACTGGGACAGAGTTTGCTCCCAGACCAGACAACTATATTCTATTTTTAGAAGAGGCGGAAGACGACGATTATCTGATTATCGCTCGCCACCTGACTGCACTTTTACAAGCCTATCCGAATCCCCAAGCCGTCCTTATTGGTCGTTTTCCTAAAGAAACCAAGATGACCGAGGAGATTTTGCTGGCGATTTTGGACAAGCACCCTATTCTCAAAAAAGTTCCTGTTCTCTACGATTTGGACTTTGCCCATACCCAGCCTCTGTTTACCATTACCATCGGTGGTCAAGTTGAGCTCGACACCGAAGCCTTTTCTATCAGATTCAGCTAAAAAGGATTGCTCACTAGGGCAATCCTTTTATGAATCATAGTTGACACATTTTCCTTGTCTTAGCTTGCAAGGGCGAACTCGCGGTTGTTGCACCGGTTTAGTAGCAAACCCTGCAGGTAAATTTTCTCTCGCTTCTACCAACATCAGCGAATGATACCTCTGCAAATATTCATCGCATTCCTCACACCAATGCTGGTCTGATTCATCCCAAAAAGCCACCATCGTTCCATTCTTACTTTTCTTCATTGGAAAATCCTCTGATAGCCGTACCCACTCTTTTTGAAAGGCATTCAGTGCATCCTCATAGCGATCAAAAGCAGCCCTACTGGTAACATCCTCTTCCCAACCATCTAAGAACCACCAGGGTTCAAAATCTCCATACATTTTAATAACTTGATACATAATATTACTTCCTTTTTCGTACACATTATATCGAAATTGTATGATTTAAGAAAACATTCTGCTTGTTAATTCCTTATCAAGTCATATATATTTTATTTCCGAATATCAAAAAGCACATCCCTCAAAGAGAGATGTGCCATCTTAATTTACTCAGTTACTGCAGCAAGTTCTGCTTCTGCTGCAAGTTCTTCAGCTACTGTGTCTTCAATGATTTCAACTTCATTGATGGCTTGTGGTTCAAGATTACGGTAGCGGGCCATACCTGTACCTGCTGGGATAATCTTACCGATAATAACGTTCTCTTTCAGACCGAGAAGGTTATCACGTTTACCACGAATGGCTGCATCTGTAAGAACGCGAGTTGTTTCTTGGAAGGATGCGGCAGACAAGAATGAGTTGGTTTCAAGGGACGCTTTTGTGATACCCATAAGAACTGGACGAGCTGTTGCCGGAATACCACCAGCGATAACCACTTCCGCATTGGCATCTGTAAAGTCGGTAATATCCATGAGGGTACCCATGAGAAGATCTGTATCTCCTGGATCCATGACACGAACTTTACGAAGCATTTGGCGAACCATTACCTCGATGTGCTTGTCGCCGATTTCTACACCCTGGCTACGGTAAACTTTTTGAACTTCAGAAAGAAGATAAGTTTCAACCGCCAAGACATCACGGACTTCAAGCAAGCGTTTTGGTTGGATAGAACCTTCGGTAAGGGCTGCTCCACGCGCAACTTGGTCACCAACTTCAACCTTCATACGGGCTGTAAATGGAACCACATATTCGCCTTCGCCAGTTTTACCTTTAACAAAGACTTTCTTGGTACGAGTAGAAGCATCTTCTTCAATAGCGATAACTTCACCTTTAACCTCAGTGATAACCGCTTCCCCTTTCGGATTGCGGGCTTCAAAGATCTCTTGGACACGAGGAAGACCCTGCGTAATATCGCTGTTTGAGGCTACACCACCCGTGTGGAAGGTACGCATTGTAAGCTGTGTACCAGGCTCACCGATAGATTGGGCAGCGATTGTACCAACTGCTTCACCCACTTCAACCGCATCACCTGTTGCCAAGTTGATACCGTAACAATGACGGCAGACACCGTGACGAGTGTTACATGTAAATACGCTACGGATGGTTACTTGTTCAACACCTGCATTGACAATTTCACGGGCAATATCTTCCGTAATCAATTGGTTTGGACCAATGATAACGGCACCCGTTTCAGGATGTTTAACAGTTTTCTTAGTGTAACGACCTTGCAAACGCTCTTCAAGTGGCTCGATCATTTCCTTGCCATCTGTGATTGAACGGATGTCAAGGCCACGGTCTGTTCCACAGTCATCTTCACGGATAATAACGTCTTGGGCAACGTCAACCAAACGACGAGTCAAGTAACCTGAGTCGGCTGTCTTCAAGGCCGTATCCGTCATACCCTTACGGGCACCGTGAGTTGAGAAGAACATTTCCAAAACAGAAAGACCTTCACGGAAGTTAGACAAGATAGGCAATTCCATGATACGTCCGTTCGGAGCTGACATCAGACCACGCATACCGGCCAACTGGGAGAAGTTGGAAATGTTACCACGGGCACCAGAGTCCATCATCATAACGATTGGGTTCTTCGGATCTTGTTTTTCAACCAGACGTTTTTCCAATTTTTCCTTAGCTGAACGCCATTCATCTGTAACAGCTGCATAACGCTCATCGTCAGTAATCATACCACGGCGGAATTGTTTCTTGATTTGTTCTACACGTTCGTGAGATTCTTCAATGATTTCAGCCTTGTTGTCGATGACTGGGATATCGGCAATACCCACTGTCAAACCAGCGAGTGTTGAGTGATAGTAACCCAAGTCTTTCAAACGGTCAAGCAGGGCTGATGTTTCAGTTGTACGGAAACGCTTGAAGATTTCAGCGATGATATTACCAAGATTTTTCTTCTTGAATGGTTGGTTGATTGGCAATTCTGCAATAGCAGCCTTGATATCTGATCCTGGTTCCAAGAAGTATTTATCTGGAGTTCCTTCTGTCAAGTTAGCATTGTTTGGCTCTTGCAAGTATGGAAGACCTTCTGGCATAATCGCGTTGAACAAGATTTTTCCGACAGTTGTCATCATGACCTTGTGTTTTTGGTTGTCTTTCCAAGGTTTATCAAGGCTATCTGTTGCAATACCAACACGGGTATGCAAGTGAACATAGCCGTTGCGGTAAGCCATAACAGCCTCATCCGCATCCTTGAAGACCATACCTTCACCTTCACGACCAGCATCTTCCATGGTCAAGTAGTAGTTACCCAAAACCATATCCTGAGATGGTGTTACGACTGGTTTACCATCTTTAGGGTTAAGGATGTGTTCTGCCGCAAGCATAAGGATACGTGCTTCTGCTTGTGCTTCTTCTGACAATGGAACGTGAATCGCCATCTGGTCACCGTCAAAGTCGGCGTTGTAGGCTTCACAGACAAGCGGGTGCAAACGAAGGGCTTTACCGTCGATCAGGACTGGCTCGAAAGCCTGGATACCCAAACGGTGAAGGGTAGGTGCGCGGTTCAAAAGAACTGGGTGTTCCTTGATCACTTCTTCCAAAATATCCCAGATACGATCATCTCCACGTTCAATCAAACGTTTTGCCGCTTTTACGTTACCAGCAATATCGCGGGCAACGATTTCGCGCATAACAAACGGTTTGAAGAGCTCGATTGCCATTTCACGTGGCACACCACATTGGTACATTTTAAGAGTTGGACCAACGGCGATAACGGAACGTCCTGAGAAGTCAACACGCTTACCAAGCAAGTTTTGACGGAAACGTCCTTGCTTACCTTTAAGCATGTGGCTGAGTGATTTAAGCGGACGGCTACCTGGTCCTGTGATTGGACGACCACGGCGACCGTTGTCAATCAAAGCATCCACAGCTTCTTGGAGCATACGTTTTTCATTTTGTACGATAATTCCTGGAGCATTAAGTTCCAAAAGACGTGCCAAACGGTTGTTACGGTTGATAACACGGCGGTAGAGTTCGTTCAAGTCTGATGCGGCAAAACGACCACCATCCAACTGAACCATCGGACGCAAATCTGGTGGAATAACCGGAAGGATGTTGAGAATCATCCACTCAGGCTTGTTACCAGATTTGTAGAAGGCATCGAGTACATCCAAGCGACGAACTGCTTTAATGCGTTTTTGACCAGAAGCTGTTTTCAATTCTTCTTTCAAAGCTGCGATTTCTTTTGGAAGATCGACTTGTTTCAAGAGGTCTTGAATGGCTTCTGCACCCATTTTAGCAACGAATGAACCATAACCATATTCACGCAAACGCTCACGGTACTCGCGCTCAGTCATGATTGACTTGTGCTCAAGCGGTGTATCTTTCGGATCGATCACCACGTAAGCTGCGAAGTAGATAACTTCTTCCAAGGCACGTGGGCTCATATCCAAGGTCAAGCCCATACGACTTGGAATCCCTTTGAAATACCAAATGTGTGAAATCGGTGCTTTCAACTCAATGTGTCCCATACGTTCACGACGTACTTTTGCACGAGTCACTTCAACACCACAGCGGTCACAAGTAATCCCTTTATAACGGATACGCTTGTATTTACCACATGAACACTCCCAGTCTTTTGTTGGACCAAAGATGACTTCATCAAAGAGTCCATCACGTTCTGGTTTAAGTGTCCGATAGTTGATTGTTTCAGGTTTTTTAACCTCACCGTAAGACCATGAACGAACCTTACTTGGTGAAGCTAACGTGATTTGCATACTTTTAAATCGATTTACGTCAACCACTAATAATCCCTTTCTTTTCTTGTGAGAGGCTGGATTCCCAGACCTCAAATTCTTGAACAATAATCAGCAGAATGGATAGCTGGTAAGCTATTCCTCTATAAATCAGACGGTGGAAGACCGTTGGTCCTTATCTCTTTCAGTTCTGAGGTTTGGACCAACTTGTTCCATCCATTCTCATTATTCTTTGCCTTCTGCTTCTTCTGCTGCAAAGGCTGCGGCTGCATCAGCTGCGGCTTTTGCACGTGCTTTTTCAAGATCATCTACGTGGATGATGTCATCATCTTCACCTTCATCAAGGTCACGCAATTCTACTTCATTGTTGTCTTCATCAAGGACACGCATATCCAAACCAAGTGATTGCAATTCTTTGACAAGAACGCGGAATGATTCTGGAACACCTGGTTTTGGAATTGGTTTACCTTTGGTGATGGCTTCATAGGCTTTAAGACGGCCTGTCACATCATCTGACTTGTAAGTCAAAATTTCTTGAAGGACGTTTGAAGCACCGTAGGCTTCAAGGGCCCAAACCTCCATCTCACCGAAACGCTGACCACCAAACTGAGCCTTACCTCCGAGTGGCTGTTGGGTAACGAGTGAGTATGGTCCGACTGAGCGGGCGTGAAGTTTATCATCAACCATGTGGTGAAGCTTGATCATGTACATGACACCGACAGATACACGGTTGTCAAATGGCTCACCTGTACGTCCATCGTAAAGAATGGTTTTGGCATCTGAATCCATACCTGCTTCTTTAACAGTTGACCAGAGGTCTTCTGAACTTGCACCATCGAAAACTGGTGTTGCGATATGAATACCCAAGTTGCGAGCCGCCATACCCAAGTGAAGTTCCATAACCTGACCGATGTTCATACGTGATGGCACCCCGAGTGGGTTCAACATGATGTCAACTGGTGTTCCGTCTGGAAGATATGGCATATCCTCAACAGGTACAATACGTGAAACGACACCCTTGTTACCGTGACGACCGGCCATCTTATCTCCGACCTTGATCTTACGTTTTTGAGCGATGTAAACACGAACCAACATGTTAACACCTGATTGCAATTCATCACCGTTGGCACGAGTAAAGATTTTCACATCACGAACGACACCATCGGCACCGTGAGGTACACGAAGAGATGTATCACGTACTTCACGTGACTTGTCACCGAAGATAGCGTGCAAGAGGCGCTCTTCAGCAGAAAGATCTTTTTCACCTTTTGGTGTGACTTTACCAACAAGAATGTCGCCCTCTTTAACTTCCGCACCGATACGGATAATACCCATTTCATCCAAGTTGCGAAGAGCATCTTCACCAACGTTTGGAATTTCGCGAGTGATTTCTTCAGGGCCTAACTTGGTATCGCGTGTTTCTGATTCGTATTCTTCCAAGTGAACAGATGTATAGACATCGTCTTTCACAAGGCGTTCAGACATGATAACCGCATCCTCGAAGTTGTAACCTTCCCAAGTCATGTAGGCAACGATAGGGTTTTGACCAAGAGCCATTTCCCCATTCTCCATAGAAGGTCCATCTGCGATGAAGTCGCCTTTTTCTACGACGTCGCCCAATTTTACAAGGGTACGTTGGTTGTAGGCAGTACCAGAGTTTGAACGACGGAATTTAGAAATGTGGTAGACATCAAGCGAGCCATCTTCACGACGCACTTCTACCTTGTCCGCATCTGCGTAAACAACCTTACCATCGTGTTGAGCGATGATTGCCGCACCTGAGTCATGGGCAGCCTGGTATTCCATACCAGTACCAACGTAAGGTGCTTTTGGATCAATCAATGGAACAGCCTGACGTTGCATGTTGGCACCCATGAGGGCACGGTTGGAGTCATCGTTTTCCAAGAAAGGAATACATGCTGTCGCAACGGCAACTACCTGCTTAGGAGAAACATCCATGAAATCTGCTGAATCTGCTGGGAACTCTTGGTTGTTACCTTGGTGACGTCCCATAACAATCTTATCAACGAAACGGTTGTTTTCATCAAGTGGTGAAGTTGATTGTGCTACGATGTAGGCATCTTCTTCGTCCGCTGTCAACCAAACGATTTCGTTCGTTACTGTACCAGTTGCACGGTCAATCTTGCGGTATGGTGTTTGGATGAAACCATACTTGTTGAGGTGACCATAAGATGACAAGTTGTTGATCAAACCGATGTTAGGTCCCTCAGGCGTTTCAATCGGACACATACGACCATAGTGAGTGTAGTGAACGTCTCGAACCTCATAACCAGCACGGTCACGAGTCAAACCACCAGGTCCCAAGGCTGACAAACGGCGTTTGTGAGACAACTCAGAAAGTGGGTTGTGTTGGTCCATGAACTGTGACAACTGAGATGAACCAAAGAATTCTTTGATTGCGGCTGTAACAGGACGGATATTGATGATTTGTTGTGGCGTCAATACTTCATTGTCTTGAACAGACATACGCTCACGCAAGTTACGTTCCATACGAGTCAAACCGATACGTACTTGGTTAGCAAGCAATTCACCAACGGCACGAATACGACGGTTACCCAAGTGGTCAATATCATCTACACGACCAAGACCCTCAGCCAAGTTGAGGAAGTAGCTCATTTCAGCCAAGATGTCCGCAGGTGTTACTGTACGTACGTTTTCTGCTGGATTCGCATTACCAATCACCGTCACAACACGTTCTGGATCCTTAGGAGCTACAATCTTGAATTTCTGCAAAAGAACTGGCTCAAGAAGAACAGCGTTGTCATTTGGAATATATTCTACCAAGTTGAGTTCATCGAATTGTGCTTCTACTTTTTCAAGCACATCACGACTCAATACAGTACCAGCTTCCAAGACGATTTCGCCTGTCTCACCGTTAATCACATGCTCAGCAAGTGTTTGGTTGAGCAAACGAGTACGGAGGTTGAGTTTTTTATTAATCTTGTAACGACCAACAGGTGCCAAGTCGTAACGACGTGGGTCAAAGAAACGAGCTGTTAAAAGGCTACGAGAGCTTTCAGCTGTCTTTGGTTCGCCTGGACGAAGGCGCTCATAGATTTCCTTAAGTGCTTCATCTGTACGAGAATCTGCTGGGTTTTTATGAATATCTTTTTCGATGGTATTGCGAACCAATTCGCTATCACCGAAGATGTCAAAGATTTCATCATCGCCTGAGAAGCCAAGCGCACGAACAAGCGTTGTGAATGGAATCTTACGCGTACGGTCAATACGAGTGTAGGCAATGTCTTTTGAGTCTGTTTCCAATTCCAACCAAGCTCCACGGTTAGGGATAACCGTTGAACCATAACCTACTTTACCATTCTTATCTACTTTATCATTGAAATAGACACCTGGTGAACGCACCAACTGAGAAACGATGATACGCTCTGCACCGTTGATGATGAAGGTACCCATTTCAGTCATGATTGGAAACTCACCGAAGAAGACTTCTTGCGTCTTGATCTCGCCAGTTTCTTTATTCACCAGACGGAAAGTTACATAGATTGGAGCTGAGTAGTTCGCATCATGCGCACGCGCCTCTTCCAATGTATATTTAGGTTCTTTCAATTCATAACCAACGAATTCCAATTCCATGGTATCCGTAAAGTTTGAAACTGGAAGTACATCTTCAAAGACTTCTTTCAAACCATAATCTAAAAAGTCTTGGAAAGAGTCCGTTTGGATTTCAATCAAATTTGGTAAATCAAGAACTTCCTTGATTCTTGAAAAACTACGACGGGTACGGTGCTTACCGTACTGAACTTCATGTCCTGCCAAGTTAATTCTCCTCTATTTTTCTATTGATTTTTCTGCAAAATCAAACACATTTGCCTTTTGTTAGAATTTTTAGAATCTTTAAGAATAGGTAACAATTCTCAAAAAATTCCTCATAGACACAAAAAGAGCAGCTAAATCTTCCTTTGAAAAAGTTTGATTTAACTGCTGCAAGCCTTGTCTGGACAATATTTCAAACAAGACACACGACAAATAATTTACACTATTATAGCACAAGTACTAGGAAAAATCAAGGTGAATCATTATTCGCTTGCTCACTAGTTGCTGTTTGCGTTTCTGATGATTGGTTCGTGTTATTAGCTGAAGAACTCGTGCTAGTCCGAGTCGAACTGCTTCGTTGGGTTGAGCTACTTGATGTTGGTGTTTGCGAGCCGATAATTGTATTCCAAGCCTGTGCTCGGTCACTATCTGTCCCCCCAACCATGAAGTTATAGCTCGTTACTGGTGCACCATTTTTAGCCCAATAACTAGTTGTCATCGCACCGCCAACTGTTACTTGGCGCCCATTTACCTGTGTCGTCCCTGCACGTTGACCTGTAGAAGCAACGACGCTAGAAGCAATAACACTACTGTCTAACTCAAATTTTCCTGCGAACATATCCGCATTAACATTGTAAAGAGCATCAACCATATGGGCCACATATTGTGAATTATTGTGGTAGCCAGTCCAGACATACATTTCTGAGTTATCATCATTCCCAGCCCAGGTACCTAAAGTTACTCTAGGGGTCGATAGCATGAGCCACACGTCATTGACTTCATTACTTGTTCCCGTCTTACCGACGAAATCAGACGATGCTGCCTGTGGGTTTAAACCACTCAATCGACTCTTGAACGTCGTAGTATACCCAGAGTTGACAACCTGTCTCAAAAGCTGGTTCATAATACTTGCAGTTGCTTTAGAATAGACCTGAACCGGAGCAGCTTCATGCTGATACACTACTGTTCCATCAGAGGCAGTAATGCTTTCAACAATGTAATGTTTGTTATAAACGCCACCATTTGCCAAAGTTTGATAGGCATTGGTATTTGTCAATACTGAAATTTCAACACCACCGCCCAACGGTACACTTTCAATATCATACATAGGAATATGATAATTCATTTTATCCATGTACGCCTTGGCATCTACACCTGCATTTCTCATCATCTTATAGGTCCAAAAAGCAGGAATGTTAACAGAACGGTCAATAGCCGTCTGTAAGTTCATCATGCCAGTACCACGTCCTGAACCATACATAATCGGTTGTCCACTTGAAAAGTTCGTTGGATAATCTGAAAGGATGCTGGCAGAACCTATCAAACCTTGATCAATCGCAATACCGTAAGCTAACAGAGGCTTGATGGTTGACGCTGGCGAACGAAGCGTATCAAAGGCATGGTTATTCTGGTTGGTTGCATAATCGCGACCACCCACAAATCCTAAAATGGCTCCTGTGGCATTATCAATTAACACACTACCTGTCTCGACATATTCGTTTCCATCATCCAAAACAGATCCATAGTTTGCCACAACAGACTGCATCGCCGCATAGATTCCTTGATCAACGGTACTCTTAATCGTATAGCCGCCCTGACTCAATTCTTGCTTAGCCAATTCTTCATAGGAAGCCTTAGTTTCATCATTTTTCAAGTCATTTTCAGAAACCTTATCGCGTTTTACCAGATAATCAAACATAACCTCTTGCGCTTCTTCCATGACCTCGTAGTAGAGATAATCTTTCGTATCCGCCATTACAGGAGCTGGAGCAATAAAATCTTGTTTAATATCGTAAGCTTTGTAGGTTTCGTATTCTTCCTTGGTCAAGAATGACGCCCGATACATATTAAAGAGAACATCTTGATAGCGTTCAATACCGTAAACCATATCTTCATCTGATTTACGTGTTCCATCTGATGCATAGGGAGAATAAACAATCGGACTTTGCGGTAAGCCTGCAATAAAAGCAGCCTGCGGAACAGTCAAGTCTTTCGCTGGTTTACCAAAAATTCCCTGAGCCGCAGCTTCTACCCCTGCAATATTTCGTCCCTGATTATTTCGACCAAATGGAGAAACATTTAGGTAAATGGTCAAAATCTCTTCCTTGGTCATATTCCGCTCTAATGCCAAAGCCGAAACAATCTCATTAGCCTTACGCGTAAAGGTTGGAGCATCTCCGACAAGTTGCTGTTTTATCAATTGCTGCGTCAAGGTTGAACCACCGCTAGATGAACCTAGACCAACCGATCCCAGTGCCGCACGCAAAACAGCCTTAGGCACAACCCCATTGTGGGTTTCAAATGTTTCATCCTCTGTCGCAATTACAGCCTGTTTTAGATAATTCGAGACCTCTTCCGAAGTAATAGGTACACGAAGCAGATCTGAATTCACTTCCGACACCAAGCTACCATCCGAATAGGTAACGGTGGAAATCCGACTAACTTCTGAAACCTTCGCTACCAGTTCCTCTGTTTTGGGAATCTTAACGTCATCAAAAAGACTAACCACGAAACCAATTCCTATACCCGCACCAAAAAGACCGAATAGGAACACCAAGACAGCTACTGAATTGAATAATAATTTCAGCGTCCGAAGGAAAACTCCTACTACATCCCCTAAGCCTAGGGCACTGATTTTCTTTTTAAAACCTTGCTTATCTGATTTAGTCGCCATATTAACTCCTTATCGTTCCATTATACCAAATTTTGTTTATTTTCCGCAATTTCGTGGTATAATAGGAGAGAATTTTTTAATGGTGAGATGCGGTTTTAGCTTGTAAAAAACTCAAAAACCAAAGCATCTTGTTGAAGGAGAAACGCATGAACATTTTTGAAGAACTAAAAGAACGTGGCTTGGTCTTTCAAACGACTGATGAAGAAGCCCTAGTAAAAGCATTAACAGAAGGGCAAGTATCCTATTATTCTGGCTACGACCCAACTGCCGACAGCCTGCATTTGGGGCATTTGGTACCAATCCTCGTCTGCCGTCACTTGCAATTAGCAGGGCACAAGCCTTACGCCCTAGTTGGCGGTGCAACTGGTTTGATTGGCGACCCTTCCTTCAAGGATGCGGAGCGCAGCTTGCAAACCAAAGATACCGTGGACGGTTGGGTGACAAAAATCCAAGGTCAACTCTCTCGCTTCTTGGATTTTGAAAATGGTGACAACAAGGCCGAAATGGTCAACAACTACGACTGGTTCTCAGACATCAGCTTTATCGACTTCCTTCGTGATGTTGGTAAATACTACACAGTCAACTACATGATGAGCAAGGACTCTGTGAAAAAACGGATTGAAACAGGGATTTCCTACACCGAGTTTGCTTACCAAATCATGCAGGGTTATGACTTCTACGAGCTCAATGACAAACACAACGTGACCCTGCAAATCGGTGGTTCTGACCAGTGGGGCAACATGACTGCGGGTACCGAGTTGCTTCGCCGCAAGGCTGACAAGTCTGGTCACGTGATGACTGTTCCCCTCATCACTGACTCAACAGGTAAGAAGTTCGGTAAGTCTGAAGGCAACGCCGTTTGGTTGGATGCCGACAAGACTTCACCGTATGAAATGTACCAATTCTGGCTCAATGTCATGGATGATGATGCCGTTCGTTTCTTGAAGATCTTTACTTTCTTGTCATTAGATGAGATTGCTGAAATCGAGAAACAATTTGACGCTGCCCGTCATGAACGCCTGGCTCAGAAGATTTTGGCTAAGGAAGTCGTGACATTGGTCCACGGTGAAGAAGCCTACAACCAAGCCCTTAACATCACCGAGCAATTGTTCGCTGGTAACATCAAAAACCTATCCGCAAAAGAACTCAAACAGGGCCTCAGCAACGTTCCAAACTACGCTGTACAGGCTGAAGACAACCTTAACATCGTTGAACTCCTAGTCACCTCTGGTATTGTCAACTCAAAACGCCAAGCTCGTGAGGATGTGCAAAATGGTGCCATTTATGTCAACGGTGAGCGTGTGCAGGACTTGGACTATACCCTTTCTGACAGCGACAAGATTGACGGCGAGTTGACCGTTATCCGTCGTGGTAAGAAAAAATATTCAGTTTTGACTTATTAGTGTTTTTCAAGGAAATCCTATGTGATTTCCTTTTCTGCTAACCTAGGAGAAAAAACATGACCTGTATTTTTTGCCACCAACTCAAAGAAGAAGATATTCTCTACCAGACGGAGCATTTCAAGGTGGTCTGGGATATTGACCCTGTCCAAACAGGGCATCTACTGATTATCAGCAAGGAACACTATGATACGCTCAGCCAAATCCCTTCTGCTGTTCGCTATGAGCTATCGGACTTGGAAGTCTTTTTGACTGATAAACTCTGTCAAGTATTGACAATTGACGGTGTGACCATAGCCTGCAACGATCGCTTGTTTGATGCTGGCACCCATTTCCATGTCCACCTGATTCCACGCTTTCGATCAGACGGCTTCTGGGACCAAATTTCACTTGCACAAGCGCAACTAGACCTGACTCATTTTCTCAAAGCATTATAAAAAGCAGCCCGACGGCTGCTTTTTCGCTTATATAGTCGTTTAGTTTACTTTTAGTACAAGGCAACGAGCCGCAGGCATAACTCAATGCTTTCTTGTTTCTAGGAGACCAGCTGATGTACTTCGCTTTTTTGTTTTCAGGCTCAGGTACGAATAGTCCACCGGACTATTCGTATCCCCCAGACTGTTTCAATCAGGCAAGGCGAATTCAAACACTCCAGTGGAGTGTTTGAAGTTGGAAATAAGGAAACGACGTTTCCTCGCTCGTCGAAGTAATAAAAGAGAAACTAAATGACTATACCAACTCTTCCACTTCATAGATAGTATCTTCCAGCACCTCTTGGTACTGTTCTAAGTCATAGGCTACAGAGGTTTCCACCTCCGCCAACTGCTCTTCCAGCTGGATTTTCACCTCTTCCACCCCATCCAAGTCCAAGAGGTGATTGGTCACATGCTTGACACAGTTTTGGCACGATAAGTTTTTCAATTTCAAAGTTTGCTTCATGTTCTCTCTCCTTTTTTATACTCAATGAAAATCAGATTCAGACTAGCTTCAAAGGTTCGGGGAACCTTTGAAGGTTGGAAATAAAGCGAACTTGTTCGCTACAAAAAGGTTCCCCGAACCTTTGGAGGTTGGAAATTGGGCGAGCCTGTTCGCTACAAAAAGGTTCGGGGAACCTTTGGAGGTTGAAAATAGAGCGAACGTCTTCGTTTCTCCAAGAGCAGATAGAACCCTACTACTTTCGCATTTTCAGGTAGTAGGCTGTAAAGCTCCACCGGAGCTTTACACTCATCAAATCAAGGCAACAACGTCTGAGGTTGATTTTCGAAGAGTATGATGATGCCCACAGGTACATTGACCAGCCAAGCACCGACAAGCGATTTGCTCGGGTGCAGTCCTTTGTAACTGCGAGATTTTGCCGGCCAGATTCTCTAGGCTTTTTTGGGAAAATGTCCCTGTGTCTAGCAGTTTTTCAACCAGTTGCCCCTGTTTTGTGGAACATATGGTAGCTAGTAAGAGCTCCACCTGCCCCTGCAAATGTTCCTCTTCACTAATCAGCGGATAATAGTGGTATTTGCTGGTTTCCTTGACCATTCTCAAATAGTTTTTCTTCCGCAGCCGCCCTAAAAGTGTCTTAATGGTCGTCGCCTGCCAATCAAAGCCTTCCTGCAAGGCCTGAATAATTTCCTGAGAAGTCGCACCAGGATGGGCCCACAGGACCCGCATGACCTGCCACTCCGCAGCAGAAATTGTCTGCTCCACACATTCACCTCCCAACAATCATTTTCCAACTTTAGTTTACATTTGTAGTCAAAAATTGTCAAGAAGAAAGACTGAACACCTTGCCCAGTCTTCTCATTATTCTTAGTGAGCCAGCATCTCCTGACCAATTTCCAAACCAGTCAAACCAACAGGGTAGTATGTCGGCCAGTTTTCCAACTCTTCCAAGAGTTTTTCTTGGCTCTCTCCACCAAAATAGATATGGAAGTGACCTGTTTTAACAGGGGCGATATTGTGGTCGCTAAATTGAACATATTTATAGTTACCAGCATTTGCATCCGTTGCTTCAAACAAGAAACGAACACCACGATTTCCTTTTTTGTAGGTCAAAATCTTGTAGCCCACATACTTATACGTGAATTTTTCTTTCTTATCTCCCACTACAAATTCCATGGTATTATCTGTAATGTTAATTTGATCAACATCTGTTTTGTAGCCAGTATCGTAATAAGCCTTGTACTCTTCAGCTGTCATACCACCTTTGATCTTAGCCTTGTAATCCCAGACCTGATCTAGTGTACCATCAAGCAAGTATGGATAAACAGATTGCCACTCACCTGCATAATCTGAAAGAGTACGATCTTTTATGGCACTATCTTCAAAATAACCATTATAAACAGTTTGCGCAGTCTCAGCACCCTCTTCTGGCAAAATTTCAGAACCTTCTTGGGAAGTTGTTTTTTCAAGGGCAGTCAGATTATCTTCCATAACAGAAATATAATCCTTACCATTTTTCATATCCTCATCCGTCAAACTTTCAAGAGGATTAAGAACGTCCAACTGAACCCCAGTCTCTTTGGCAAGTGTTTCTGCAACAGATTTTGACGCATTTTCTTCAAAATAGATATACTTAATACCATATTTATTAATATACTCTGTCAATTCTGCTAGACGTGATGGAGTCGGATCCTCATCTGCAGCAACACCTGTAATAGAAACTTGTTTCAAACCATAGTCCAAAGCCAAATATGCAAATGCAGTATGTTGTGTAACAAAGTATTTCTGTTTCGCAGCAGATAATGTTTCAGAATATTTCATATCTAAAGCATCTAATTTCTCAATATAGGCTGCCGCATTTGTTTCAAAAGCATCTTTCTTTTCTGGATATTTAGCTACCAAACTATCTCGAATATTTTCTACAAGTGTAATGGCACGCTCAGGAGACAACCATACATGCGGATCATAAGCATGGCTATGCCCCTCCTCACTATGGTCGTGATCCTCACCTTCTTCACTACCTGGTAACAAGAGCATCCCTTCCGTCGCACTAATCACATTAACCTTTGTTGTATCAAGTGATTTTTCAACATCATGAACCCATGTTTCCATATTTTCATTTTCATAAACAAAAGCATCAGCCTCTTGGATACGAGCAATATCTTTAGCTGACGGCTCATAACCATGAACCTCTGTCCCAGCCTTAACCAACAGATCAACATTTGCCTCATCACCTGCCACCTGCTTGGTAAACTCATAAACAGGATAAAAGGTCGTTACAATATTCAACTTCCCATCTTCAGAAGCTGTGCTATTGCCACAAGCCCCCAAAAGCAAAGCTGAGACAGACAAGAATAATAAACCAACTTTTTTCATCTTAACTCCTTATTTTTTAAATTTTTGAACAACATTCACCAGTAAGAAAATACTAATGAAAATCAAGGTAATACTTGCACTAGCTGGGGTTTCTGCATAGTAAGAAGTCAGCAAGCCCATGACCATTCCAAAAAAGCCAATGCCCATCCCAGTAAAGATAACAGCTTTAAAACTCTTACCAAGTCGCAATGCAATAGAAGCAGGCAAAACCATAATTGTTGAAACCAGCAAAGCACCTGCCGCAGGGATCATTAAGGCAATGGCAACACCAGTCACCACATTGAAGGCAATGGACATAGCTCGCACAGGCAACCCATCTACAAATGCCGTATCCTCATCAAAAGTAAGAATATACATCGGACGTAAAAACAGCAATGTCAGTACAATGACAATCACAGCAATCGTAAACAAAGCAATTACCTGCTCCTGACTAATCGTCACAATCGAGCCAAACAGATATTGTTCCAGGCTAAGCCCTGATTTCCCACCAGATTTATTCATGACAATGAGCGAAATAGCCAAACCAGTCGACATGAGGATAGCCGTCCCAATTTCCATAAAATTCTTGTAAATTGTCCGCAAATACTCTAAAAATACAGCTGCCACAATAACGACAAGAACAGTCGAAAGCGTTGGTGAAATCCCCAATACCAAACCAAATGCAACCCCCGCCAACGAAACATGACTAAGAGTATCCGACATCAAACTCTGTCGTCTGAGTATCAAAAAGACCCCCAAAATAGGCGAGAACAGACTCATCGCAATGATTGCCAGGAAAGCACGCTGCATAAAGTCATAATGAAATACAGATAGATCAAACATCAGCAACCTCCTCATCCGCTTCATGAACATTGAAACAACGCCAAGGAGACTGTTGATCACGAACTAGGTGAATATTACGATCAGCGTATTTATTCAATTCATCGGGATCATGAGTTATCATCAAAACCGACTTTCCATGCTTCTTAGCCGAATGATGCATGAGCTGGTAAAAAGCATCCTTGGTCCCTGCATCCATCCCTGTTGTCGGTTCATCCAGAATAAAAATATCCGGATCCGAAGCAAACATACGCGCAATGACCGCACGCTGCTTCTGCCCACCACTCAAGGCACCTAAGCGCTTATCCCGATGTTCCCACATTCCAACTGATTCCAAACTAATCCGAACATGTTCCTCATCATGGGCTGTCAAACGACGAAACCAACCTTGTCGAGGATAACGCCCTGATTTTACAAATTCGTAAACCGTGCTCGGAAAACCAGCATTAAAACTTGCAATTTGCTGAGGTAAATAGGCCATTCTCAACTTCTTACCTTTTATACTCTTCTCAGCAATAGAAACCCTCCCCTGTTTGGGCTTCAATATCCCCAAAGTCGCCTTAACGAGGGTTGTCTTGGCTGCGCCATTCTCACCAGTCAAAGTCACAAATTCCCCACTATCAAGATAATAATGAATATGTTCTAAAACCGGTTCTTTGTCGTAGTAAAACGACAAGTCTTCCACAGTAATATATCTCATTTATTTTCTAATCTTCTCCACTAACTCACTTAAGAATCGAGCAATTGACTCCTGCTCTTCGAGACTATAATTTTCCAAAAGCTCTTCATAAGCTTCCAAGGTATGCGCGTGATGATGAGCATGCTCTGCAGCAATAGGCTTAGCAGCCTCAGTCAAACTAAAGCGAACAATACGAGCATCCTTATCATCTCTAACCGCCACCAATAACCCCTGAGCAACTAATGACTTTGTAGCCTTCGTGATCGCAGCCTGACTAACATTCAACTCCTTAGCAATCTCAGTATTAGTATATGCAGCCTTTTCAATAAGCATCAAAATATGCTCCTGCGTATTCGTCAACTTCACCGTGCTTTGACAAGAACCAACCAAAATCTCCAATTGATTCTCCGAACTCAAAACAATCTCGTGCAGGTACTTCTCAATTTCTAATGCAATACGATTCATAGGCATCCCCTTAACCTTTTAATTAACTTGTTAAGTATACCACATAGAAAACAAAAAAACAAGGAAAATTTACTGAAAAAGAGTATATCTATCCATAGCAACTCATAAGCCTTCTTAATAAAAAAGAAACACCAATTTCTCAGTGTTTCTTCATTTCAAACTATTCTTACCATCTGTTAACAGCAGATTCCACCTCTGTTGTAACATCCCTATACTCGAGATTAGTCAAACTTGCATAGACATCATCGATACTATCACGATAAAAATGATCCGACTGAGCTGATAGCTTAACCATTTTATCTTTATCTAGTTCACTCGGTGCTTCTAGTGTAACAATACCATCCTTGTCAATAATCAATTTAGAGAAATTGTAAACATAGAAATCTGTTGAAGTTTTGACAAAAGAATCTTCTTTTAAAAGAAACGGATAGATATTCTTTCGTTCCCACCTGACAAGCCGTTAACACCAAAACTGACAAGGCTACAAAACCTACTCTTAATAATTTCTTTTTCATCTTTCTCCTACAAACCAGGACTTCTCCAGTTCATTTGAATCAGCGAATAGTTGCATGGACGCCGTAACGCTCCATGTTAGCTAATTTTTCATTAGCTCGCGCATTCTGGATAGCTGCCCTTGCCGCGGCATCTTCCAAATGAGCCTGCCCTTTACGAAGTCGCTCTGCCTGATCACGCAGTTGTGAAATTTGAGCATTACTCCGCGCCAATTGTTCCGCCATTTTTTTCTGTTGATTCATCACAGATTGCTGATGCTGTTCTGTCCGCCAAAGGTTGGCAGCTTCTTGGAAATTCGTTGCACGGAAATCCTGCAACAAGACCAACATACCCGCAAAATCTGTCAAATTTGCAAAATTATCAGGAATCAGAGACAAGAAATAAAGAAGTGTCTGGTTGCTTTCCAATGCTAACTTATCTGCAAGGAGCGACTGATATTCTTGAGAATGTTCCGCTTCAACAGTTGCTTCTTGAGTAACCTTCTCAAGTTGTTTCTTACTAAGTACATTTACAGTATAATTGAGACCGAAAGCCGAATGTTTTTTATTAGTCGGTCTAGCCATAAGCCACATAAAGAGACGGACTGTAGCCTGCCCAAATAGATACATCACACCCATCATGAAAAGAGCGTTGAAAAAATTATTTCCGAGTTCAACCACTCCCATCAGGGCAAAAATGATACCACCAATATTTCCATTCCGATTATACTTAGCTGTTGTAGCCTGTTTAACACGTGTACTAATAGTCTGTTCAACAATAGAAGACATTTTATTCTTAATAGTAAAGAATTCATCAATCTGCACATACAAATACTGCAAAATATCAATGAGTTCCTCGCGACCAAATTGGTTTATATTTTGTTGTTCTACCATTCTTTCCTATCCTCTTCTCCGTTTTTTTGCATAACCTAGTCCAAGACAAGCAAGGGCCGTGTAGCCTAACAATACCAAAAGGCTTTCTTGTGAGCCCGTTTGTGGCAGCTGTCTATACTTTTCAACTCTGCTATAAGTGATTGGCTGTAGCTTAGTACCTGCAGTTTGGTTGCCATCAAAGTAGCCCACAATCTTACCAACTTTATCTGTGATAGCAATCGGTTGACCGCCTACATCATTGATAGCTTGTCTCTGAGCCACAATCTGTGCTTGGGTATAAGCCTCCTTCACAGCCTCATATTGAGCTTTAGCATCACGTTGGTTCTTCAAGAATTGGTCCAACTTATCGATTTCAGCGTCAAGGGTTGCTTTAGCAGCAGTGTGAGCCTTGATAGCTTTTGCAAGCTCTGCTTGAGCGTCTGCAAGGACTTGATCAGCATTTTTGAGTGCTGCAAGCTTAGCCACTTGTTCAGCAAGTTGCGCTTTCAATACAGCAATTTCATCTGCAATCTTAGTTTCTTCAGCCTTCAATGCCTCTACTTTCGACTGAGCTTCTGCAAGAACGACTTCGCTTGTAGACTTAGCTTCTTTCAGTTGAGCCAATTTTGCTTCTTCAGTAGCCAATTGACTTTTCGCATCTTCAAGAGCTTTCGTCTTCGTTGCTACGTCAGCGTTGAGGTTGTCAACAGCTTGTTGAGCCTTAGCCAAGCGAGTTTCAGCAGCTTGACGAGCAGCGGTTGCACTTGTCAAGGTAGCCTGGGCGGCTGGTGTTTGGTCAGTGATTGCTTCAAGGCTTGCAATGGTTGCACGAGTTTCGGCAAGTGCTGCTTGAGCCTTGTCATTTGTAGTTCTTGCCTGAGCAAGAGTTGCTTGGGCACTTGTGTCTGCTGCGACAGCTTTTGCTTGAACCAATTTCGCATCTTCAAGAGCCTTCGTCTTGGTTGCTACGTCAGCGTTTAGGTTGTCAACGGCTTGTTGAGCAGTTGACAAACGAGTTTCAGCGGCTTTACGCACAGTGGTTGCACTTGTCAATGTAGCTTGGGCGGCTGGTGTTTGGTCGGCAGTAGCTTTCAAAGCAGTCAATTGAGCCGTAGTTGCTTGTAAAGCTGATTGAGCTTGGTTGTTAGCAGTCGTTGCACTAGCAAGGGTTGCTTGTGCTTGCTTGTCAGCTTGTGTCGCTTGAGCTTGTACTGTCTTAGCCGTTGCCAATTTAGCCTTGAGGGCTGTTGTGTCGTATGGTGATGGGAGGATAGTTTTAACTTTACTATTGAATGTAACAAAATGTAAACGAGCTGTACCTAACGCCGTTACACTATTGTCAACACCAACAGCTGTTAATGTTGATCCCGGTGTTGTGACACCAATCATATTAATCATATGACCAAAATCACTACCTTCATCTGCAACCATGAATCCACGAACTACAACATTATATAGCCGAGCATACATATCTGTCATTGTAGTAGTGTTTTTAACACCAGTACCCATGTTTTCAGATGACCAATTCATTGTTGAATTTCCGTCAGCATTTAATGCCGTGTTGCTGTGACCAGATGACCATGGTTGGTTTTCAGATGCGTATGCATTAGCAATGTTTTGAATAGCAGCAATAGCTTCTTCAGTAACAACATATTCATGTTTACCCCAAACTTGATCTTGAAGGTTGTTTGCTAAGTACACATAATATTGCGTTAATGCTGTTGCTTGGCTTGCTGTTAAATTTTGAGGGTCAACAGTGGTTGGATCAATAGGAGTGGTTGCTTTAGATTGACTATTATACCAGTTTAATAACGCAGTGGCTAATGCATCTTTGTTTGTTTGAGAACTATCATTTACATAATTCTTATAAACATCGATAACATCTTGTGACAATGTTGGTACTGTCATGTTTTCGATAGCATCGATTTGAGCTGTAAGGTCTGCCACTTTGTTGTCGGCAGCTGTTTTTGCGTCTGCTTTGAGTTTAGCGTCTGCGGTTGCTGTTGCAAGGGCTGCGGCTGCTTGGTCAGCAGTTGCTTGTTGCTGCGTTTGCGTTTGTGTTAGGCTTGCAATATCGCTGGCCTTTTGAGCATCTGCGACTTGGGCAGTTTCAAGGTCGTTTTGTGCCTTGTTTTCGGCAGCTTGGGCTTTTGTAAGGTCTGCCTGTGCATCATCACGTTCTGCAATGATTGCAGCAGCTCCAGTACCGTCTAGTGCCTTCTGGGCCTTATCCACCGTAGTATTGGCATTTACCAAGTCCGCTGCCGCTTTAGTAGCATCAGCCTGTGCTTGTGCAAGGTCGCTTGCAGTCTTGTCAGCAGTTGCGGATTGAGTAGCTTCAGTTTCTTTAGCAGTTGCCAAGTCACTTGCTTTCTTTGCATCAGCTTCTTGAGCTTTAGTAAGGTCACTTTGAGCTCTGGTTTCGTCTGCTTTAGCAACTTCAAGGTTACTTGCAGCAGCGTCACGTTCTGTGATAATTGTCTCTTTACCAGCGCCGTCTAGAACTGCTTGTGCATTATCCACAACTGTTTGAGCATTGTCCACAACAGTCTCTTGAGCGTCAATGGCCGCTTGGTCACTATTTACTTTAGCTTGTGCATCATCGGCTTTTGCTTGTGCTTCAGCTGTGTTTTCAGCGGCTTGAGTAGCCTTGCTTTCAGCTTCTGAAATAGCTGTTTGCGTATCAGCCACCCCTGTTTCAGCAGTCGCAATGTTCTCATCAGTCGCTTCGGCCTTGTTTCTTTCAGCCTCTGCAACCACTTCAGTGGCCCTTTCAACCACGTTTGCGGCGTTTTCTTCGGCAACACTCGCATCCACCACCACAGCAGTCTGATCAGTTACAGCCTGGTCAGCAGCAGTCTTAATACTAGCCGCCTGATTAACCGTTGCTTCAGTCGGTGTTTCTGTTACAACAGCAGTACCATTGGTCACGATAACACCTGATACCGTCTCAATACCCACACTAGCTGTCAGAGACACCTCAGGGCTCTCCACAGGGCTTGTAGGGGTATTTACAGCTTCTTCAGCATGCACACCATTTGCAATTACAAATGAGCTAAGAGTCGCTACTCCAATAGCTGTGCTCTTTATCAGTTTCTTGCCCATCAATTGAATCTCCTTTTTTAGCAATTAGGAAAGGCTTGGCTGTAAAGTCAAGCCTTGTTATACTAGTATAACAAGCGATTTGTCAAGTATTTTGTGCAATATTTTCATTTATTTGTCAAAAAAAAAGACCTAAAAATTTTTACATACTTTTCCAAGTCGATAAGAGATAGAAGAACAAGCCCATGACAAAACTTTCACCGCTTAGAGAAATCCTCAAACAGCCCCATAAAAGCTTGTCATCAGCCCACAAGAAACAAATAGAGCCTTGCCCAAATTAATCAACACTTTAAATACAGGAAACAACTGTTTTCCCATTATCAACGTAATAAAGTAGAAGTACTATAGCAAATCTAACATTACTACAATGTCAGAAAAAATTTGAGCCTAAAACCACCCTAGCCGCCAGACAAAGCAAAAAAGAAACGCTGATAAATCAACGTTTCTCCTATATAAACTATACCGGCGGCCGGGGTCGAACCGGCACGTCCTTGCGGACACTGGATTTTGAGTCCAGCGCGTCTGCCAATTCCGCCACGCCGGCATATAGTTGAACTGGGGTAGCTGGATTCGAACCAACGCATGAGGGAGTCAAAGTCCCTTGCCTTACCGCTTGGCGATACCCCAATATTAAAATAGGCGAGTGAGGGGAATCGAACCCCCGAATGTCAGAGCCACAATCTGATGTGTTAACCACTTCACCACACCCGCCATATAACACGGGCAGTAGGAATTGAACCCACACTGAAGGTTTTGGAGACCTTAGTTCTACCTTTAAACTATGCCCGTAAAGGTATGGAGAGAGAGGGATTCGAACCCCCGAACCCGAAGGAGCGGATTTACAGTCCGCCGCGTTTAGCCTCTTCGCTATCTCTCCGAAATATAATATTAAATTTATGGCGCGAGACGGAATCGAACCGCCGACACATGGAGCTTCAATCCATTGCTCTACCAACTGAGCTACCGAGCCAAATTCTTAAAGAAATTGCGGGAGCAGGATTTGAACCTACGACCTTCGGGTTATGAGCCCGACGAGCTACCTAGCTGCTCCATCCCGCGATAGTAGTAAGGAGGATGTGGGATTCGAACCCACGCACGCTTTTACACGCCTGACGGTTTTCAAGACCGTTCCCTTCAGCCGGACTTGGGTAATCCTCCAAATATAGTCCGTACGGGATTCGAACCCGTGTTACCGCCGTGAAAAGGCGGTGTCTTAACCCCTTGACCAACGGACCATATAATGGGCACGAGTGGAATCGAACCACCGACCTCACGCTTATCAGGCGTGCGCTCTAACCATCTGAGCTACGCGCCCAAACCAAGTTTGGGTATGAACTATGTTCAAAGCGGGTGACGAGAATCGAACTCGCGACAACAGCTTGGAAGGCTGTAGTTTTACCACTAAACTACACCCGCTTATATGGGAGTTAACGGGATCGAACCGCTGACCCTCTGCTTGTAAGGCAGATGCTCTCCCAGCTGAGCTAAACTCCCAATTTGCTAAGCGACTACCGTATCTAACAGGGGGCAACCCCCAACTACTTCAGGCGTTCTAGGGCTTAACTGCTGTGTTCGGCATGGGTACAGGTGTATCTCCTAGGCTATCGTCACTTAACTGTTGAGTC
>NZ_JAOTGD010000016.1:0-37548 GCF_044427405.1 Streptococcus sp. 2020WUSS089
TGCACGTTTGGTTCGTCTTCTTTAATTTTCAAAGGTCTTGTTCGTTATCGCGCTCTCGCGACAACTATCTTAGTTTATCATTTCTTAGAAACTTTGTCAACACTTTTTTGAAACTTTTTTTCGTTTCACTGTTAAACAATTCCTCAAGAGACAACTCAATTATTCTATCATCTTCTGATGGACTTGTCAACACTTTTTCGAAACTTTTTTTCGTTCCGCTACTGACTAGCCCCTCAAGAGACAACTCAATTATTCTATCACGACTTATACACATTGTCAACCGGTTTTTTTGAAAATAATAAAACAGCTGCAAAAACTACAACTGTTTTATTATCTTTATTGACGTACCTCTAGAAGACCCAAATCTCCATCTTCACGTCTATACAATACATTTGTTGTACCGTCATTGGCATCTGTATAGATAAAGAAATCATGTCCGAGCAACTCCAATTGGAGGACTGCTTCTTCCATATCCATTGGTTTCAAGTCTACTTGCTTAGTACGAACCACTTTTACTTCCTCACCTGTTTGCTCAACAAGTTCATCTGTAAAGACTTGACCAGTTGCCACTTTTTGACGATGTTTTCGTTCAATCTTGGTTTTGTTACGACGAATTTGGCGTTCAATCTTATCTACTACAAGATCGATAGAGCCATACATTTCTTGTGAAATATCTTCTGCGCGAAGTGTAACTGCTCCAACTGGAATTGTTACTTCTACTTTTGCGCGCTTGTCACGGTAAACTTTTAGATTTACTTTAGCATTCAACTCTTGTTCTTCATTGAAATATTTCTCAATCTTAGCCACTTTCTCTTCTACATAGGTGCGAAGTGCATCTGTAACTTCAAGGTTTTCTCCACGAATACTGAATTTAATCATATTAGTACCTCTTTCTTGGCTTTCGCCTTTCTTCACTATTATTATACCACATTATAGGAATATTGCAACCGTTTTCTTATCGTGTTAGTGAAAATGTTTTGATTTCTTTCCTACCGATTTTCATGAAAAGTTCTACAGCAAGTTGGATTGTGGCTCCTGTTGTGTATATATCGTCAAATAATAATATTTTTTCTGGCACTTCTTTTTCATCTAATAGATAGAACATCTGTTTTGCTTCTAGTCTCTCTGCTCGATTTTTAGACGATTGTTTTTGGCTTTCATACTTTCCAAGAAGGGACTGATAGGGAATATTTGTAGCATCCAAAAGTCCTTCCACTTGATTAAACCCACGTTCTGATAGTCGTTTTTGACTAATTGGTATGGGAACAATTGTGTAGTCAGGAAATTGACGTAACGCTATTCTAAGCTTTTTAGCAAAAATGTTTCTTAAAACATAGTCTCCTTGAAATTTGTAGCGACTAAAATAATGTGCCATCGCTTGATTATATTGATACAAAGCTGTGTGGACAACTAGTTTCCCTTGATTCTGCCAGTATTGACAATCCTTGCAACTTTCCGATTCTCCATTTTTATAACAATGTGGACAGTGTTGCTCTGCTATTTCCTCAAAAGTCAAAAAACATTCTTCACAGGTGCCCGATTTTTCTTTACTAAAGAAGATGAGATCTGAAAATCTTGTTTTATTTTTCATAGCTTGACCGCACAATAGACAATTAGACATAGCCAGCCTCCTTGTTCATCTGTTTAATTTCAGCGATTGCCTTTTCAATGGCTCCTGTACTTCCTTCATGATAAAACTGGAGTAACCCAGTCGGACGTTCCATACTCCTGCCGACCCGGCCCGCAATCTGAACAAGACTTGACGCTGTGTAGAGGTAATGATTGGCTTGAACAACAAAGACGTCTACACATGGGAAGGTTACCCCACGTTCAAGAATAGTAGTCGAGATTAAGACTGTGATTTCTCTCTTGCGAAACCCCTCAACGATTTCAAGGCGATTTTCTGTTTGACTGGATACAAAGCCAATTGTTTCTTCTGGGAATGTTTTTTTCATTATCTTGGTAAATTCTTGACCTTTGGAGATTTCTGGGACAAAAATGAGTAAGGGAAAGCCCGACTTTCTCTGTTCTTCAATCGCTTTTTTCAACTTTGGGACTAGTCTATTTTTCTTTAGGGTATCATCGAATTTACTAAACCAGACTTTTTGCGGGACAACAAGCGGATTGCCATGAAAGCGCCTTGGCAAACTAAGACGGCTTAATTTGCCCGTTCTGACTTTTTTATCCAACTCATCTGTTGAAGTCGCCGTCAGAAAAACTTGAACACCGGCTTCCTTGACCGCATTGTCTGCTGCTCTATAGAGCATGGGATTATCCGCATAGGGAAAGGCATCTACTTCATCAATCAAAACCAAATCAAAGGCCTGATAAAATTTTAATAACTGATGTGTGGTTGCTACAACTAATGGAGTTCGGAAATAGGGTTCAGACTCTCCATGTAGTAAACTAATTGGAACTGAAAAGTCATTTTGCAGACGTTTATAGAGTTCGATACAAACATCGATTCGAGGACTGGCTAGGCAAACCGCTCCGCCTTTATCAATCACAGAGGCAACGGTGTGGTAAATCATTTCTGTCTTACCTGCTCCTGTTACTGCATGAACCAATGTTGCACGATTATTTTCCATGTTTGCAACTAGTCCATCTGAAATTCTTTGTTGCCAATCAGTTAGTTGACCTTTCCACTTTAAACACTTAGTGATTGGAAAATCTTTCTGAGGAAAATGATAGAGTTTTTCGTCCGACCGCACTCTGCCTAGAAGCAAGCAGGCTCGACAGTAATAAGCATCGTTTGGCAATTTGTTTTCTTCTTCAAAAGTTGTTCCACAGCGAAAGCAGTTATTCTTTTTTGTAATACTTGGCACTTTTTCTGCTATTTCTCTTTCTTTTGCTGTCAATTGGTATTTGGTAAATAATCTTCCATAATAATTTTCTAATTCTTTCATCGCTTATTTATTCGGAATTTCTTGTCAGTTTTAAAAAAAATTAGTACAATTTGGTTATGAAAGAATTTAAAACAATTAGAGAAGATGGGATTGTTGAGGAAGAAATTAAAAAGTCACGATTTATCTGCTTTATGAAACGAGTGACCAGCGAGGAGGAAGCTCGCGACTTTATCAACAAGATCAAGAAAGAACATTACAAGGCTACTCATAACTGCTCTGCTTTTGTCCTTGGAGAAAATATGGAAATCAAGCGTTCCTCAGATGATGGGGAGCCGTCTGGTACTGCTGGTGTGCCAATGCTGACGGTTTTAGAAAATCACGAACTGACCAATGTCGCAACAGTGGTTACCCGCTATTTTGGAGGTATCAAACTAGGGGCAGGCGGACTTATTCGTGCTTACGCTGGAGCAGTGGCTAATGCAGTCAAGGAGATCGGTGTTGTGGAAGTCAAGGAGCAGGAAGGTATTTCCATTAGTATGTCCTACGCCCAATACCAAGAGTTTGCCAATTGGCGAGCTGAGCAAGGTCTGGAAGAATTTGATACCCAGTTTACTACTGAAGTTTCAACCATGATTTTTGTCGATAAAGAATTCCTTGAACAAACATTAGCAAGTCTTACTGACTTTTACCACGGAAAAGTATTCGCGGAAAAAGCTAACTCTCGAATCGTTGAGGTACCTGTCTATTAAAAAAAGCTATCGGCGAGATAGTTTTTTTATATTATCCTTTTTTGACTTTCTACTATATAATGTATAATAACATTATTTGGAGGTGCCATATGGCTATTTATCAAAACATTACTCAATTAGTTGGAAAAACACCGATTATCAAACTTAACAATATTGTACCTGAAGGAGCTGCTGAGGTCTATGTCAAATTGGAAGCTTTCAACCCAGGTTCTTCTGTAAAAGACCGTATCGCCTTGGCTATGATTGAAGATGCTGAAAAGGCTGGTACCATCAAACCTGGAGATACTATTGTTGAGCCAACAAGTGGTAACACTGGTATCGGTCTTGCTTGGGTTGGAGCAGCAAAAGGTTATAAGGTGATTATCGTCATGCCTGAAACCATGAGTGTTGAGCGTCGTAAGATTATCCAAGCTTATGGAGCTGAACTTGTCTTGACTCCTGGTAGCGAAGGGATGAAGGGGGCTATCGCCAAAGCAAAAGAGATTGCTGAAGAAAAAAATGGCTGGGTTCCTTTCCAGTTTGCTAATCCATCCAATCCAAAAGTTCACGAAGATACAACAGGACAGGAAATTTTGGAAGACTTTGGAACAACTGGTTTAGATGCCTTTGTATCTGGCGTTGGTACTGGTGGTACCGTTTCAGGTGTTTCGCATGTTTTGAAGACAGCAAATCCAGATATCGCTATCTATGCTGTCGAAGCTGATGAATCAGCTGTCTTATCTGGTGAAGCACCTGGTCCGCACAAGATCCAAGGTATTTCGGCAGGTTTTATTCCAGATACTTTGGACACTCGCGCCTATGATGGCATTATTCGTGTCAAATCCGATGATGCCTTAGCTACAGGTCGTGCTATCGGTGGAAAAGAAGGATTCTTAGTTGGTATTTCTTCAGGTGCAGCAATTCACGCTGCTATCGAAGTCGCTAAGGAGTTGGGAACTGGAAAAAAAGTGTTGGCAATCTTGCCTGATAACGGAGAACGTTACTTGTCAACAGCTCTTTACGAGTTCAATGATTAAAAAGAAAGAAGGTTAGGAATGCATCCTATACCTTCTTTTCTTTGTGTTCTTTGAGATAGCCTTTAGCTTCCTCAATCCATTTCGGAAGTTGTTTTGCTAAAGGGGAAAAACCAATTTTATTTCGTTCATTTGTAAAACGATGATGACGCGGAATTTTTTGTTGTTCTTCTTCTAAGGTCCGGATTGATAAACTAGCCTTTTCAGTATATTCATCAAAGTCAACTACCTGTACCAAAACCTCTTGCCCCAATTTTAAATGATCATAAATATTATCAACAAAGCCTGTTTTGATTTCCGAGATATGGATTAGGCCCGTCGTCCCATTCTCTAATTGTACAAAGGCTCCATACGGCTGAATGCCCGTTACCGTCCCCTTGAGTTTATCTCCGATTTTCATCTTAATCCTCTATTTCGATGGTCTCAATTACAACATCTTCATGTGGGCGATCTGCTGAATCTGTTGCAACCGCTGCGATAGCATCCAAGACGACGAAGGATTCTTCATCAACTAGATGACCAAACACTGTGTGGCGTTGGTCTAGATGTGGTGTCCCGCCATTTTTGACATAGGCTTCTGCAACTTCTTTAGGCCAACCGCCTCGTTCTAATTCTTTCGCATTGTATGGGAAGTTTTGGTTTTGAACGATAAAGAATTGGCTTCCATTTGTATTTGGTCCTGCATTGGCCATTGACAAGGCTCCTCTGAGATTAAAAGCTTCCATTGAAAATTCATCTTCAAACGCAGTACCATAAATAGATTCACCACCCATGCCTGTTCCGGTTGGATCGCCACCTTGAATCATAAAGTCTTTGATAATACGATGGAAGATAATTCCGTCATAATAGCCATCTTTAGAAAGAGCTACGAAATTTGCTACCGTTTTGGGTGCAATTTCAGGGAAGAGTTTTACTGTTAACTTACCGTGGTTAGTCTTGATATGCGCAACTGGCCCTGTAACATTTTCCAAATCTAATTGCGGGAAATATTTTTCTTTTTCTACCATACCTAATTTCTCCAAGGCATCAAAAATGCCATCTTCTTCTACTTTTTTTGTGATATAATCTGCATGCTTTTGCAGTTCTGGATGTGAATGCCCCATAGCGATACTAATTCCTGCATAATCGAATAACTCAATATCGTTGAGTCCATCTCCGAACACTAGGACATTTTCAGGTTTCAGGCCTAGTTTTTCAACAACTTTAGCAACACCAGTTGCTTTGGAAGAGCCTTTTAGCACAATGTCCGATGAAATAGCATCCCAGCGAACACTACGCAATTCCGCTTGCAACTCTTCTGGAAGTTCTACTTCGTGACCATCTTTCTCAAAAGTTAACAATTGATAGATGTCATTTTCTTTATAAAAAGTTGGGTTTGTTTCCAAACCTTCATAAATCAAGTCAATTACTTGACTAATGCGGTCAGTTCGTGCAGAAAGTGTCCCTTTTTGACTACCAAGCATACCATATTCGATTCCAATTTCTTTAGCCCAATTTAATACAGATTCTACTAAATTTTGGGGCATTGGCTGATGGTACACTACCTGACCTTTGGCATCTTCTACGTAGGAGCCGTTAATCATAGCGAAAAAGTCTGGCCTTAAGGCCTTGATTTCTGGTACCAAACCATAAGGCGTTCGTCCTGACGCAATTCCTGTCAAAATTCCCTTTTCTTTCAGTGATTTGAAAACCTGCTGAATTGATTCAGGAATGTAGCCTGTATTCTTCACACGTAGCGTGTCGTCAATGTCAAAAAAGACTATTTTTATTTTTTTTGCCTTATATCTGAGTTTTGCATCCATATAATTCCACTATCCTTTGGTTGAAAATTAACTAATTTTCATTATACCACTATTGGTCCTCTTGCGCCACCAAACCATGCTGGAAAGCATAAACAACTGCTTGAGTACGATCGCTCACAGCTAGTTTGGATAAGATATTGGAAACATGGGTTTTAACAGTTTTTAAGGAAATAAAGGACTCATCTGCAATTCGTTGATTATCATATCCCTTGGCTAACAGCGTCAAGATTTCACGTTCACGAGCTGTCAAGTCATCATGTAAATCTGGGTGGCGTTTATGGTGCTCTACTTTTTTCTCTACTTCTGTCTCAATAGCATATTCTCCAAGAGCTACCTTGCGGATGGCTGCTAAGATTTCGTCAGCACTTGACGTTTTCAACATATAGCCACGAGCTCCTGCTTCCAGCACAGGATAGATTTTTTCATTATCTAGGTAGGAGGTCAGGATGACAATCTGCGCTTGCGGCCATTCCTTCAGCAAGGCCAGGGTTGCTTCTACGCCAGTCATCTTGGGCATAACCAAGTCCATCACTACAACATCGGGTTTAACCTCTAATGCTTTAGCCAAACCTTCCTCGCCATCACTAGCTTCTGCAACTACTTCAACATCTGGCTGTAAATTTAAGTAACTTTTCAATCCTAGACGAACCATCTCATGGTCGTCAACCAGCATCACTCGAATCGTATTCATCTTCTTTTCCTTTCAATAGTGGGATACGAATATCAATCGCCACTCCCTTATTTGGGGCTGTGCGAATTTTTATCGTTCCAGCCATGTCTTCAACCCGCTCACGTATGTTTTGAAGACCATAACTTAATTCATCATCTGCACCTTGTTGGAAGCCGATACCATCGTCTGTCATTTTCAACTGCAGTTCTGTTTCCTTCTGCAAGAGGTAAACATCCAAATGCTTGGCCTTGGCATGTCGCAAGGTATTACTGATAATTTCTTGCGCAATGCGGAAGAGATGTTCTTCAATTAGTTTCGGTAGCTCCTCTACTTCATGTTGGAAATGAACGATAACATTACTTTTGTCGCTAACTTCACGCAAAATCAGCTCAAATCCTTCAACCAAGGTTTTACTTTCAAGTTCACTTGGGCGTAGATGTAATAATAGGATGCGTAGGTCTCTTTGGGCAGACTCAATCATGTCTTTCACGAGCATCAGCTGTTCCTGCAAGGTTTCCTGCGGAAGAGTGGATAGATTGGACGATAATCCTGACAAAATCATGCTCGTTGCAAATAACTCTTGACTAACCGTATCATGCAAATCCCTGGCAATCCGTTTCCGTTCTCCCTCAACAATCTCTTCTTTCTTGACTAAATCTTGATTGTCAACCAGCTGCACCTGACGTGTGAGGTTTCTGACCTTATCAGACAACTGGAGCAAGAGTTGATCACTTTCGGTGTCTGTTCGAATGCTTTTATTCTTCAAGATAGCTTGTAACTTCGTCCGCATAACCTGGGTGGAGGCTAGGCTGACAGTTTGTACCATTACAGCTAGAAAAAGAGTTAAAACAATAACTAGTAGAATGAGAGTAAACACGAGCTGCTCCGTTGAAATCCAGAGCGTAACATCTAGCAATGAATAATTTAAAAGTGGGAGGGTGGAAGCAATCACCACAAAAACAATAAGACAGGCAAACCAGGCGAGGAGTAGGTAGGTACGTTTTCTCATACGCGAACCACCTCCACATCTCCCAGTATATTGTTGGTAACGACTTTTACACGTTTGTGTGATTCTTGATAATCGGGACTATTGACCGCTATACTTTCATTCCGCAAATCCCAGTATGATTCACCCAGGAAACTTACTCGTCCATAGATACTAGTTGCTGACAGTGCAACCTCAACATCAATTGGAACAATAATTTTTGTCCGTCCAAACGTTTTACGAATTACAACAATATTATCTCTGCCAACTAATACAGTCTTATCCAAATCAACTACATCATTGCCAAACAAGCGTACAATGTTAATATCTTCAAAACCAAACCTATCTTGAGAGTGATCGTGGTTACCAAACCATCTATTTTTCTCTTTTTGAACCTGTAGAGAATAGTCACTAAAAACAATGTGGGTATATTGGTTTCTCTTTTCATAACGTGAAAAGAAATTAATCAGCATGTAGACGACTAGTAGCATAATCCCAATAATGAAGAAGGGATTTAAAACAAAGACCAAAAATAATAGAGATAAGGAGCTGACCAGTAAAACACTGTTGACTTTTCTTCCTAGGAAGTACCAAATGATGAGTAATAAGGCAGAGAAAAGTAGCAGGGTCCGACTGGCCTCATTGGCTACCACATCAAAGGCTGCCATCGTAAAAATCATACTTTCTATTAGTAGAAAAAATTGAACTTTCCGCATCTTCTCCATCCTTTCTATACTATTGTAACAAAAAATAAGTAAAAGAACTCCATCCAAAGTAGGAAATATTAGTTCAAAGCAACGAGATGCAGGCTGTACTTGGGTACGGCAAAGTAAATTAACAAGGCAAGCAAAATAAACTAAACATGGCTATAAACTATACAAATCACTCTAGCCCATCACCCTTGATGGACAGAAGGAAACAATTTTGGCATAGGGGACCGCTCACAAGCTACGCTCTCTAATCAAGAGAAAAAGGTTCGGCATCTGCCCAACCTTATTCATCTTTATTGTCCGCTATCTGTTGAAGTACTTGTGCTAGTGGAACTTCCTGTTGAGGAATCGCTACTGGTGCCGGTTGATGCAACGGAGACATACAAGGTAACTGTTCCATCAATTGTTGCGCCAGCAGCAGGATATTGTCCAATGACGATGTCACTTGTCGTTGAATAATAGCTTCTATCTTCTTGTTTTTCAATACTTTCCGCATTGACACCCAGTGCTTGTAATTGACTACGTGCCTGTGAGTAAGTGTAATTGCCAGATGTTAAATCAGGCATAATCAATTCTTTTCCTTTTGAAACAACTAGATTGATGATAGAACCTTTTGTCAACTCTGTATTGGCAACGGGATCTGTACTGATAACCTGACCCGCAGTAACAGATGAGCTATATTCCTGAGTGATAGTTCCAATACTGAAGCCTGCTGCCTGAAGAATTTGAGTAGCATTCTCCTGAGTTTTTCCAACAACGTTTGGAACAACTTGTGGCGCTACTCCTTTGGAAACGTAAAGGGTAATTTTTACCCCCTTCTCAGCAGAACTATTTGCTCCTGGATCTGTTTTGATAACGAGACCTTGGGCAACTTTTTCGCTATATTCTTCTTTTATTGTCACTTGGAAACCAAGAGCCTCCAATTCCTGCCGTGCAGTATCAGAATCCTTATCTGTCACATCTGGAATAGATACCATCGCAGCCGTTGCTACTACAATATCAATCTTACTTCCTTGACGTCTGGTCGTCTTTGCAGCCGGAGAGGTCCGTATTACCAAGCCTTCATCTACAGTCGCTGTCGCTTCTTCTGTGATGTTTCCAACTTCCAATCCTGCCACTTCAATCATTTCTGTAGCTTTTTCAACGGTTTGACCAGATACATCAGGAACGGTAACTGTTCGTGGAGTGTTGAAAAATATGAGTCCAGCCGCTATGACTGTTAACAAAATAGCCCCTATCAAGACTTTGTAGCGTGTACGCATACCTGACCTTGGTTTTGAAACAGGCTTATTTCCCGACTTCGCCACTTCTTTCTTACCAGCCCCCTTATCCGTCGCAGAAGTTTGGGCAGAACTGTTTGTATGCGGTACTTTCGTTTCAACATTGGCTTGGGAGAGTTTCGGCAAGGTTTTTGTATCAACCTTGTTCCCTTCTAGTTCAACCCTAGGTTCATTCCGACGATCCATGGATAGGGCCGAAGCTAAATCTGCATACATTTCTGCAACCGACTTATAGCGCTCGTTTAATTTTTTAGCCGTTGCTTTTAGTACAACATTTTCTAAAGCCTGAGGTACGTTGGCATTCTCTTCTCTAACAGATGGGAGAGGTTTTTGGAAATGCTGTAGTGCAATGGTCACAGCACTGTCTCCATCATAGGGAATGCGACCCGTCAACATTTCAAAAAGGATGATTCCCATCGCATAAATGTCACTTTGAATGGTCGCTTTCGAACCACGCGCTTGCTCAGGTGAAAGATAGTGAACAGAACCCAACATGGAGTTGGTTTGTGTCAAACTCGTTTCAGCGAAGGCAACTGCAATACCAAAGTCTGTTACTTTAGCGACTCCATTGGAAGTCAAAAGGACGTTCTGAGGTTTCAAATCTCGATGGACAATTCCTCTCGTGTGCGCCATTCGCATAGCGAGGAGAATCTGTCCCATAATTCGCACCGCAACATCGTTGGAGAGTGGTGCATTTTCTTTTATATAACGTTTTAAATCGAGGCCATTGACATATTCCATAGCCAGATACTGTTGACCATCTTCTTCGCCGATGTCCGAAATACGAACGATATTGGGATGGTCAAGTTCTGCCATGGCACGCGCTTCACGTTGAAAACGCTGGATAGCAATTTGATCTGTCTGATAGTTGGTCCGAAGAACTTTAACAGCAACCTCTTCTCCATCTAAAATCAAATCTCTTGCTAGGTAAACATCTGCCATACCGCCTCGACCAATTTGCCGAACGATTCGATACCGACCGGCAAAGATCTTACCGATTTGAATCATTACCTAGCCTCCTCCGTAATGTGAAGCAAACCTACTGTAATATTATCTAGACCGCCTGCATTATTGGCAAAACGTACAAGTGTTTCTACCTTGCTTTCAATCGAAACATCACTCAATACAATATCACGAATGTCCTCGGTTGGTACCATATTGGTTAAGCCATCGCTGTTAATAAGGACGTAATCTCCAACTTCAAGAGTTTTCAAAGCAATGTCTGGTTCAATTGGTTCGGCTTGTCCGATGGACTGCGTTACAATATTTTTTTGAGGATGACGCTGTGCTTCTTCTTCTGTGAGCTGACCAGCTCGAACAAGGGCACCTACCAGCGAATGGTCGTTGGTTAGACGTGTATATTCGCCATCTCTAATCAATCCAACTCGTGAATCTCCGACATGGGCATAGATCATTTGGTTGTCGATGACAACAACTGCTTCAAGAGTTGTTCCCATCCCCTTGTATTCTTCTGTCTGTCCAAGTTCATGAATCTTTTGGTTTTCAGCGTCAATGATTGCAACCATCCATTCACGGACATCATTTAAGGTCACTAATTGAGTATCAACCCAAGCAGCTCCCAAATCTGTTGCTGCCATTTCACTGGCAATATGGCCGGCACGGTGACCACCCATTCCATCAGCTAACACGACCAAATCAATCCCTGCACGGTTTTTGTAGCGATTGATATAGTCTTGGTTGTTCGAACGTTTCTGTCCTACATCAGTAAGTAATGCAATTTCCATAATTTTTATCGTTGCTAAGCAACTTCCTCCTCTTATTCTAGGATTTTCGTCTAAGTTGACCGATGAAAAATCCATCTGTCTTATACTGTTCAGGGGTTATCAACAAGCAGCCATCCACCATAATATCTGTTTGAGGGTGTTCTAGTGTCACCTGCTCAAAATTGGGATGGTTTTGCAGAAATTCTTGAATAACCTCTTGGTTTTCCTTAGCAATAATCGTACATGTGCTATAGGTTATTATACCACCAATTTTCAAGCTTTGGCAAACACTGTCCAGTATCTGCAACTGGATATTCTTTAGAGAATCAAAGTCCATCGATACCTTGTTATAACGAATATCTGGCTTACGGCGGATGAGTCCAATACCTGAACAAGGAGCGTCTACCAATATCTTATCAAAGGTATCAGGGCCAAATGTTTCATGAACACGACTGGCGTCCAGACGTTTGGTCTCAATCTTATCTTCTAGACCTAAACGAAGTGCGTTTTCTTTAATCAGGTTTAGTTTATGATCATATAAATCCAACGCATAAACTTTTCCATCCGTAAGATAGCTTGCCATATGGCAGGTCTTTCCACCCGGAGCTGCACAGGCATCCAAGATGATTTCATCTCCTTGAATATCCAAAGTCGGAGCTACCAATTGACTGGTCTCGTCTTGAATAGTGATAAGCCCTTCCTTGAAATAATCTGTCCCCGCAAAGTGTCCATGAGATTTAACCAACCCAACTGGTGATAACTGCGAGCGTTGGGCGCCTAGCTCCTCTGCCAATCGCTCCACTTGTTGACCATCTGTCACGCGTACGCTGGCCTTATTCCGATCATGTAAGCTTTGGAAAATCTTCTCTGCACGTTCATCACCATATTCTGCAATCAGGGTTTGGACCAACCAAACTGGCACAGAATACTGAACAGATAGACGTTTGTTCTTTCTTTTAATATCTGCTGGTTTCGGCAACGAATCCTGACTAAGCTTACGCAAAATAGCATTGACAAATTTGTCAGTTCCAGGCTTTCGCTTGGCAATATTAACTGCCTCATTGACAACTGCGTGGGGAGGCAATTTGTCCAAATATACCAACTGGTAGAGGCTCAACATGAGGAGATAGTAGACCCAAGTGTCCAACTTTTCTCTATCTTCGATAAAATGTGCCAAATACCACTCTAGGGTAATTTTACGAGAAACCGTCCCATAAACCAACTCGGTCGCCAAGCCCTTGTCCTGTGCTGATAAACGAGAAGATTCTAGGGCCTTATTGAGAGCGATGTTCGAGTAAGCACCTTGATCAAAGACTTGTTCCAATACAGATAAGGCTAGACTTCTTGCTGTTTCATGTTTATTGATCACCAAATTGATCTCCTACTGCAATATCTCGACCTGCACCATTTAAAAAGTCTGCAATGGTCATCTTTGGCTTACCAGCTGGCTGGACAGTTTTCAGAGAAAGGGCTCCCTGACCTGTCGCAATGATCAATTCTTTCTTGCTTCGAGCAATAACCCGACCAACTGGTCCTTCACCTTCTGCTTCTACAGCTTCTTGAATTTTAAACCGTTCCCCTTGCCAATAGGTGTGGGCAACGGGCCACGGATACATACCACGAATGTGATTGAAGAGTTGACGAGCTGTCTTATTCCAATCCAGTACTTCTTCTTCTGGCTGGATATTCGGTGAGAAGGTTACCCGTTCTGGATTTTGAGCGACTGGTTTCAAGTCACCAGCAATATAGGCTGGTAAGGTTTGTAATAATAAATCCCGACCAACAACAGCCAACTTTTCAAACAAGGTACCGACATTGTCGCTTTCTTCAATAGCAATGCTATCGCTGGAAATCATGTCGCCGGCATCCATTTCCTTGACCATTTCCATGATGGTTACGCCGGCACGTTCATCACCGTTAATCAAAGCGTAATGGATAGGAGCACCGCCACGGTATTTAGGAAGAAGAGAAGCGTGAACATTGACTGCAAAATCAACTGAGTTCAATAATTTGGTTGGTAGGAATTGCCCAAAAGCTGCCGTCACAATCCCATCTGCTCCTAAATTCATCAGCTCGTCCATTTCTTGGCTTCCAGATAGCTTCTCTGGTTGAAAGACTGGTAAATTGTATTCCAAGGCTACTTCTTTCACAGGTGTCATTTGGATGACTTTTTTTCGTCCAACAGCTCGGTCTGGCTGGGTTACAACTGCCATTATGTTATAATTTCCATCAGCTAAGAGCCCTCTTAAGACCGTCGCTGAAAACGCTGGCGTTCCCATAAAAATCAACTTTGTCATATTCGTGTTCTCATCTCCTTTTCATTTTCTGATTCATATCAATTATACTATCCCCTAATTATATCATTTTTGCTTATTTTTTCCTTAATCAAAGGTTCTTAAAACAAAAAAATGCAAGGTCAATAGTGACCTCACATCATATTCTGCGGTTCATTGTCAATAATCAGCCGCAAATCTTGATTTTCTCTCTCCTGTGTCCAATCCAAAATCTGGTTCAAGACTTCTTCCAAACGGTCTTCATGCCGGTATTTCAAGATAATCTGGTAGTGGTAGAGATTATGGGTTCTGGCAATGGGCTTGGGCGTCGGTCCCAAGATTTGAATTGCATCTGTTAAGTGTTGACGGAGAAAGGCTACAGTTTCATAGGCTTTTTTCACGACAAATTCTTCTGACTTGTGCGAAAAGGTTAGACCAACCGTAAAATAGTAAGGTGGATAGCCAAGATTTTTCCGAATGCCCATCTCATAACGATAGAAACCTTCATAATCCTGCTCTTTGGCAAAAACAATGGCATAATGATTAGGGTTGTAGGTCTGAATCAGGACCTCCCCTTCCTTATCAGCTCGACCAGCCCGACCTGCTACCTGAGTTAGCAACTGGAAGGTCCGCTCAGAAGACCGAAAATCAGGCAAATTGAGGGCCGTATCAGCATTGAGCACCCCAACCAGCGTCACATTTGGAAAATCCAAGCCCTTGGCAATCATCTGGGTTCCCAGAAGAATATCCGCTTCGCCTCGACCAAACCGTTCGAGCAAGTCCTCATGAGCACCTTTTTTCTTGGTAGTATCCACATCCATACGCAAAATTCTAGCTTCTGGCAAGAGCTCCTGCAATTCATCGTAGGCCTTTTGCGTACCCGTCCCATAATAACGAATAGAACGACTTTGGCAGTTTGGACAGGTCTGAGGAATCCCCTTTTGAAAACCACAATAGTGGCAATTCATCGTTTTTGTGTCCATGTGGAGCGTCAGGGAAATATCACAGTTGGGACACTGGTCAACACTCCCACAATCACGACACATGACAAAAGAAGAATAACCACGCCGATTCAACATAAGAACGACCTGTTCCTTACGAGCCAGCTTTTCTCTAATCTTATCAATCAGAACAGGGGTAAAATTACTAGCCTCCTGCTGACCGATATAATCACGGAAATCCACAACTTCCACTTCTGGAATACGAGCCAAGGGATTGGCCCTCTGATTAAGAGTCAGTCTTCCATAGACTCCTCGACTAGCCCGAGCCCGTGTTTCAAGACTCGGCGTAGCAGACCCCAAGACCAGGGTCGCTCGATTATAGTCTGCCCGCAACTTCGCCACATCACGCGCATGGTAGCGTGGATTGCTGTCCTGCTTGTAGGTCGCCTCATGCTCCTCATCAATAATGATAACACCCAAATTTGTCAAAGGAGCGAAGATAGCTGATCGAGCCCCGACAACCACCTGGGCATTTCCAGCCTCAATCTTTCTCCACTCGTCATACTTCTCTCCATCAGACAGACCCGAGTGAAGAATCGCCACCTGCTGGCCAAAACGAGAAATAAAACGATTGGTCATCTGAGGGGTCAAGGAAATCTCAGGTACTAGCATAATAGCCGTTTTCCCCATCTTCAAGACCCGATCAATGACCTGGAGATAGACTTCCGTCTTCCCAGAACCAGTCACTCCTTGCAGTAGAAATGTCTGACTTTCCTGACCGATAGAGGCCACAATCTCACGAACCGCAATCGCCTGCTCTGGATTCAAATCCAAGGCCTGTGTTTTTTCCACCTTATCAAAAACACCCTGAGTCCGCGACACTTCCTCTTCCCAGACTTCTATATAGCCTTTTTCTTGGAAATAGCGGAGCGTATCAGCTGAATAGTCCGATTTTAGGTTTGAAAGGAGCTGGTCTTCAGAATGTTCCAGAAGAAATTCTCTTAACTGCTGCCGTTTTTTAGCCCGATTGCTAATGTCTGCTTCTCGTAATTTCTCCAGACAAACTCGGTACCATTTTTCCGTCTTGATTTGCTTCTTATCCTTGGCCACATAGTCTACCAAGATTTTTCCTGACTGGGCCAGACGCATGATTTTCCCTTGCTCTGTCACGTCCAAGTCAGAAAAACGAATCTGCTCCTTATCACCAAACAGACTAAGCTGCTCTGCCATTTCCAAACCAAGCCCTGGACGGAGCAATTTGTCATAGGTCGAATTGAGCAAGCTGGGCAACATGGATTTTAAGAGAGTAATTTTATAGGAGAAGACCGACTTCCTCATCTGGTCCGCCAACCAAAATTGCTCTTGATTGAGAACAGGACTATAATCCAAAACCTCGGCAAGCTCTTTCAAGTCTTGTACCTTATTTTTATCATCTTCATCAATCAAGTCAACCACAATCCCTTGAATCAGCCGATTTCCCTTACCAAAGGGTACATGGACACGCACGCCAACCTTGAGCCCCTCTTCCAACTCAGCTGGAACGCGATAGGAATAAGCTTGATCTGTCTGCATCAAAGGGACGTCTACAATAATCTGTGCTAACATACCATCTCCATTTATTTTACCTTCTAATACCACGACTGATGCGAACAAGGTTCACTTTATGTATAAACTCCAACTATTAGTTGGAGCAAATATTAAAAGATAAACTAAATGACCTAGCTCCTTTCTGTCAAAACTTTCATCATTCCGAAAGTGAAAAGAAACCCGGATGGCAATCCCAACCGAGTCTTGTTTCTAAATCTTTTCGCCTTCTTCTTTTTCTTTAGCAATTTGAGCTTTGATTTTACGCTCTTCTTCTTCTGCCAAACGTTTAGCCTCTTCGGCACGGCGACGAACAGCCTCACGTTTCGCTTCTGGGTCTGGGTGGATGACTACATTACCTGATTCAATTTCTTCCAAGGCGCGTAGAGTGGATTTCACTGAGGTAAATTCTTGAGTTGGTTTGGCACCTGCTTCCAATTCATGGGCACGCTTAGCCTCAAGAATAACCAAAGAATACTTAGATGGTACCTTATCCAACAAGGTATCAATTGACGGCTTCAACATCATAATGCGATTCTCTCTTCTTTCTTTTATCGTTCTGCTATCTGTTCACGAATCATTTCATCGTAGCGACCAATCACTCGGTCTACACGGAAATGTTCTGCTTCGATAATACGCTTGACACGCTCAGCAGCCAACGGGACTTCATCGTTCACAACTGCATAATCATACTCACGCATCAAGGCGATCTCTTCCTTGGCACGTTCGATACGTTGAGCAATAATTTCCTCACTATCCGTTCCGCGACCAATCAAGCGATCTTGCAACTCCTCCAAGTCAGGTGGTGTCAAGAAAATGAACACCCCATCTGGAACCTTTTTCTTCACTTGGAGGGCACCCTGTACTTCAATTTCTAAAAAGACATCAATTCCCTTATCAAGAGTTTCATTGACATAGGTCAGAGGTGTTCCATAGTAATTTCCAACGTACTCTGCATATTCCAACATTTGACCCTGGCGAATCAAATCTTCAAATTCCTCACGACTACGGAAGAAATAGTCAACTCCATCAACTTCTCCCGGTCTCTGTGGACGTGTCGTCATGGATACAGAATATTCAAATTTATTATCAGAGCTTTCAAAAATTTCCTTTCGAACTGTTCCTTTTCCAACACCAGATGGGCCAGAAAAGACAATGAGTAAGCCTCGCTCTTTCATGATATCTCCTTTTAAATCTTTCATTCTAGTGTAACAAAATTTAGCATGAATTTCAACTGCTTTTAAATACGATTAGAATATTTTCTGTTCTCAATCCTAAACGAACTTTGAGCCAGTAGAAAAAGAGTCCTTCGGACTCTTCTACATTTACTTAGCAACATCTGTTGCTCTTGTTTCACGGATAACTGTGATTTTGATATTTCCTGGATAATCCAGATTATTTTCAATTTTCTCACGAACATCATGGGCCAAGATGGTAATCTGATCATCAGTGACCTTGTTAGGATGAACGATAATCCGAATTTCACGACCAGCCTGAATAGCATAGGATTGTTTAATCCCTTCAAAACTGTTGGCGATTTCTTCCAAGTCTTGCAGACGTTTGATATAGGCTTCCATAGATTCACGACGCGAACCTGGACGAGCAGCGCTCAGAGCATCTGCCGCAGCCACAATAACTGCAATAGTACTTGTCGCTTCTACATCGCCATGGTGACTAGCAATCGCATTGATAACAATTGGATTCTCTTTATATTTCTTAGCCAATTCGGTACCGATTTCAACGTGGCTTCCATCCACCTCACGGTCAATAGCTTTACCAACGTCATGTAGGAAACCAGCTCGACGGGCCAAATTCACATTCTCGCCCAATTCAGCAGCAAGTACACCTGCTAATTTAGCAACTTCGATTGAGTGGCGAAGAACATTTTGTCCATAAGAGGTACGGAAATGCAAACGTCCCATGATTTTAATCAAGTCTGGATGAAGGTTTGGTGCCCCAACTTCATAAGCAGCAGCTTCCCCATACTCACGAATACGGTTATCCATTTCTACACGGTGTTTCTCAACCAACTCCTCAATACGAGCTGGATGAATACGACCATCTTGAAGCAAGGTCTCCATGGTCATACGGGCAATCTCACGGCGAATCGGATCAAAACCTGATAGAACAACCACTTCTGGTGTATCATCAATGATAACATCGATACCTGTGAGACTTTCAAAGGTACGAATATTTCGACCCTCACGTCCAATAATCCGTCCCTTCATCGCATCATCCGGTAAATGAACCGATGTAATCGTCTGCTCAGCCACATATTCACCTGATATGCGTTGCATCGCTTGGGCTAACAAGTCCTTTGCCATCTTGTCAGAACGTTCTTTTACTTCACGCTCTGCTTCCTTGATACGAGTCGCAATTTCATGCGTCAGTTTATCACGTGTATCGGTAAGGATGATTTCCTTTGCCTCTTCTTGACTGAGGGCCGCCACTCGTTCTAACTCCAAAGCTTTTTGCTCTTCGAGTTTTACAACTTCTTGTTCACGCTCATCAATGTGCTTAGCTTTATCGGTCAAACTTTGTTCCTTTTGTTCCAAAGTCTTTTCCTTGTTGGTCAAATTATCGTCTTTGCGGTCCAAGCTAGTCGCCCGCTCTGTCAAGCGTGATTCGATTTGCTTCAACTCTTGACGTTCTGACTTAAATTCTTCTGCAATTTCTTCTCGGTACTTACGAGCTTCTTCCTTAGCTTCCAAGAGTAATTCTTTTTTCAAGGTCTGGCGATCGCGCTCAGCTGTTTTTAGAATAACCTCAGCTTGCTCTTCTGCTCGACCACGAACATTACTAGCTTCTTGTTCTGCGTTTAAAAGTGTCAATTCTGCAGTTTCTTTTGCAGATTTCATCTTCAAAGAAATGGCAAAGTAACCTAATACTAAACCAATGAGAGCAGAAACAAGTGTCACTACTACTGTAATGATATCCATATTTCTACCTCTTTTTTATAATTCGATTTTCACAAAATCTGTATCTATTTTATCATATTTGAAACGATTTCACAATTCCAAATTGTCAAATATGGTATAATAAATTCATCACTTATTTGGAGGAAACCATGAAAAAAGAAGTCACTGTCGAAAGCTTCGAGCTAGACCACACTATTGTAAAAGCACCTTACATCCGCTTAATTTCTGAAGAAGTCGGACCCAAAGGAGACATTATTACAAACTTTGATATTCGCCTTATCCAACCCAACGAAAATGCAATGGATACAGCTGGTCTACATACCATCGAGCATCTATTAGCTAAACTAATTCGCCAGCGCATCGATGGGCTAATCGACTGCTCTCCTTTCGGGTGTCGGACAGGTTTCCACATGATTATGTGGGGAAAACAAGACTCTGAAAAGATTGCTCAAGTCATCAAGTCGAGTTTGGAAGAAATTGCAGAAGGTATCACTTGGGAGGATGTTCCTGGGACAACCATTGAATCATGCGGTAACTACAAAGACCACAGCCTTCATTCAGCTAAAGAATGGGCCAAACTAATCCTTTCTCAAGGAATCTCTACCGACGCCTTTGAAAGAAAACCAATCTAACAAAAAAAGCGGATAAACCGCTCCGAACGTAGACAAACTCCTAAAAATATAAAAAATTAAAGAAGTTTGCGAAAGATAGCAAGTCATTAAACTCTTAGAAACATTGATATTTCGGCGTTTCTGAGAGTTTTTTATTTTCAACATAAAGAAAAAAAGATTGAAGAAAATTGTCCAAAATGGACTTTTTCTTCAATCCGAAGCGGATAAACCGCTTTTTTGCTTAATAATCCAAGGCATCAGAATGACCAGCACCATTGCCGACAAAGTAGCCTGTCTTACAATTTATAGAGAACAAGTAGGTCCCATCTGGTTTAAACATATTATAGTAGCCATTGCCGTTGATAATATTGACTTTTTCCAAGATATATTGATTGCCTGTTATATACCCACGCTGTTGCGAGATAGTCACAATATTTTCAAGAATACCTGGATTGAAATTCCATGCTTCATTGTTTACATCATCAATCATTGCTTGATTATAAGGAACACGACTGCGGTCACGTTGCAAGACGACACCAGCTGGCACGGCAATACCAAAGTCGGTTGTTGAGCCTGAAACCGTTGTTGAAGCGACTTCTGTTGTCGCTGGTACACCAATAGATACAGTTTCATCAGCACCTTGGTTGCTTGTGACTGCAGCCTCACTTGCTACCGTAGCCGAAGCGACTTCCTGTTGTGAACGACCAAAATTCACGACCGATGCCAATAGACTGTCAACCGCACTAATCCCTGTCGTTGTCGCAGAAAGAGATTCTCCTGATTTAACCGTCGCCGTTGTATCAATTTCACCATTAACAACGACTTCTTTATCAAACTGACCATTAATGGCCTGAATGGCTGCAATGGCTTTTTCAAGATGATCATACTGTTCTTTAGCTTTGGTATAACTGTCCGAATTCTTATCCAATTTTTCCAACAGCACTTTCAGTTCTGCTAATTTACCAAATTCTGAATTTTTTAGCTTGGTCAAACTACTATCCGTAAAGAAACTATTATAGAGCTGTTCAAAAGCGGTCACATTCGCATCTGTCGAACTTGATGCTGTCGATGACGTCTGGCTTGTACTTGTTGAACTTGAAGAAGTCACAGCATTCGATTTGTTAACCGAATTCATCCAAACCAGCGCCGTCGCCATTACACCAATCATTGAAAGCCCTACTGCTGACCAGAAGTAAAATTTCTTTTTCTGGTCCCTATCTGCGCCCTCACTATGGTCCAAGTCTTCGGCTTCATCTTCTTCCAATTCTAAACTAGAATCATCTGCCACTGAAGATAACCCCTCCATTGCTACGGTACTTGCAATCACTGTTTCTTCCAAGGTTTCCATCGGAGTTACCGAAAGTTCTTCTACAACAGGAGCAATCTCCTCACTAACTTCCGTAAGAGAAGACTCATTTGCTTCTACCTCTTCCGCGCTTTCATGTCCTTGATTTTTTTCCTCATCAGCCACCTCAACTAAAGGAAGATGATTGATTTTGGTTTCAAATTTTTGAGATTCAATTTCTGCGCGGTGTTGCTTGATATAACGATCCAAGAGACCATCATCTTCTGTCACACCCGCTTCAATTTCCTTATGTTTTTTGACTGCTTCTTCGATTGTTAAATCTTTCGCCACTTCAAAATCTAAAACTTTCTCCTCATCCAAAGGAAGATGATGACTATTTTTTTCTCCCACGATGTCCTCCTATCCTTGCACTTCTTGCACTTGACGTTTCACTCGTTGACCAAAAAATTGATAAAGATCCACTTTTAGGGTACCATTATACAGTTTGCGCTTCTTATCCGCTTGCTGTCCAAAACGGGTTTCAAACCACTCATCACTAGTTAGAATAAACTTAGACCATGTTTTGAGTGGTTCAAAAGTCTGCCCCATTTCTCGATACAGGGTAACAATGGCTTCATCATCCAACAAACGTTCTCCGTAAGGTGGATTAGAAATAATGACACCATTAATTTTATCTGTACGCAAGTCTTGCACACGCATTTGCTTGAAAACAATATCCTGCTCAACTCCTGCCGCAAATGCATTCTTCTTCGCAATTTCAATCATACGAGCATCAATATCTGATCCAGCAATATCTAATACCAAATCTGCCTTGATAGAAGCTTGCGCTTCTTTGCGTAATGCAGCGACCAATTGATCCTCAACCCACGGCCATTCCTCAAATGCAAAACTTCTCTTCAAACCTGGAGCTATATTTTTTGCCAACATAGCTGCCTCAATACAGAAAGTTCCCGATCCGCAAGTAGGGTCAATAAGCGGTTTATCTGGATACCAATTCGATAATTGCAAAATAGCAGCTGCCATATTTTCTTTGATTGGTGCGCCACCTTTTTCCACCCGATAACCACGTTTGAACAAACTAGAACCTGTCGTATCAATCATGACTGTCGCCACATCTTTCAAAATCGACACTTCAATTTTAAACTCTGCCCCCATCTCTTGCAAGGGAACCCCTTCGGGACGAGAGAAGTGTTTCTGCAGTTTCTTTACAACTGCTTTCTTAGAAATAGCCTGCACACTTGGTTCATTATGCAATTTCGATTTGACACATTTGGCCTTGGAAATAGGGAACTTGCAGCCTAGAGGCAAGTAATTTTCCCAGTCCAAGTTAAAAACTCCTTGGAACAACTCTTCAAAAGTCTTTGCTGGAAATTGTCCAACAATGATTTTAATTCTATCTGCTGAACGCAGCCAGATATTGGTTTCGATAATGGATTTTACATCTCCTTGGAATCGAACACGGCCATTTTCCACTTGACATTCATAGCCGAGATTACGAATTTCTCGACCCACAACCGCTTCCAGACCAGCTGCTGCCGTTGCAATCAATTCAAATTGTTTTTTCATTTTTTTCCTCTACAATAAAAGCTAGCAGAGCTAGCTACCTATTTTATGCAATTTTCTGTAAGCCATGTTTTGTTCCAGTGGTACTAGGTTCTACCACCTTCGATAATCATCTGTCTACTGTCTAAACAGTCAGGATTTCTGTTCATTTCCATCCATCCCATGCCCCGACCAAAGTTTGGGTTGCTAGCTTGAGGGGTTTACCGCGTTCCATTTTTTACGTTTCCATAAAAACTTCGTCACTGTGGCACTTTCAGATCTACTCTGGCATATCAAAAGACTTAGCCATTTTAACCGCCGTAACGCCCAAGGGCGTCCCTAGGCTTATTGATTCGCCTAGCACAAACACTACTGGCATCTCAGCCAGTGCTAGCATGGACTTTCCTCATGGTAGAAAACTACCACGCGATTATCCAAAAATTGCACCTTAATATCTTAGAACTTGTATCTACAAAGCAAGCCACTTTAAATCAAGGAATGTCCTTGACACAAATACAGAATATATTTGTGCACAAGAAAATAACTGCGAATAAAGTGTCAGTTTAGGTGTACAATTTTCTATTCTTGATCCTGAACGATTTGTTTTCCAAATACTTCTTTCTCCAGACGATTCAGACGGCGGAGAATATCAAAGTTTGTCGCTGAAGATGGACGTTCTGTACGCAATACGTCGTTTGATTCTTCAGTAGGAAGAGTTGTTTTGGGAGAATTTGCTGCCTGCGCTTTCAATCGAGCAATTTCACCTTTTAATTCCTTGATAATCGCTTCATAAGCATCATAGTCTTTCATAATATCATCAAGAAAATCGTTCACTTCATCTTGATCATAGCCACGAAAACCAATTTTAAAATCTTGCTCGAAAATATCTTTTGTCGTAAATTTAATACTTGCCATCTCTCTCTCCCTAATCTAAAACGTCACTACTCCTATTATATTAAAAAAAATAGGGAAAAATCAAGTCAAATCACTCAGAATTTGAAAAATTTTCAGCCTCCTCATTCAATTCTTCAAAGGTAAGCGTTTTTCTATTATATCCTTCTTTCTTTAAGACTATGTGATATAAATATTTCAAATTGGTTTCATTTTCAGAATCGTAAAACAAATAACAACCTGTCGTATTATCCAGTAGAAACTGGTTATAGTCTCTAAATTGCCCTGGGTTTTCATAGCGTGGATAGGCATACTTTACAAAATCAACCTGCTTAAACCGTGCTAACTTTGCTTGGTTAGCCTCATTCCACTGTTCGCCATGATTTTCAAATGGAAATATTGTTGCAATACTCAGTTGATACCCCTCGGCTCGTAAATCTTCTAAGACTTCTAAGGCCCAGTATTCAAAGCCCAATTGACCTGTCAGTATAAACCAACTGACACCTTCTTCTAAAAAACGAATAAAATTCCTACGAATTGCAGATTTAATAATGTGCAGTCGAGGATCTTTTTCTGAAAAAATTCCCAGGTCTGTATGTCTATAACCTGTTACCAAAAGGCTCTTAGTATCCATTTCTTGTACTCTTTTCGCTAATTATGGTATAATATGCTGATATTATTTTATCAAGAAGGAGTTCTATGGTCAATTATCCTCATAAGGTGTCAAAAAAAATCAATAGAACCAGTCCTGTTTCATCCCAGCGAGTAAACTTTGCTAATCGCGGAATGTCTTTTGAGGCCGCTATCAACGATAGCAATCAATATTACCTTGCGCACGATATTGCTGTCATTCACAAGAAGCCAACTCCCGTGCAAATTGTAAAAGTTGATTACCCCAAACGGAGCCGTGCTAAGATTGTCGAGGCATACTTTCGACAGGCATCTACCACAGACTACTCTGGTGTTTTTAAAAGACATTATATTGATTTTGAAGCGAAAGAGACACGCCAAAAAGCATCCATGCCTATGAAAAATTTTCATGCGCATCAGATTGAACACATGAAACAGGTTGTAAAACAAGGTGGCATTTGTTTTGTCCTTCTTCACTTTTCAACATTAAAAGAAACCTATCTCTTGCCAGCCACTCATTTGATCGAATTTTATCAAGTAGACATGGGTAGTAAGTCGATGCCTCTAACCTTTATTCGACAATACGGCTTTGAGATTCAAATGGGGCGTTTCCCCAGCATCCCATATCTGGAAATCGTTGAAAAAAATCTATTAGGTGGTGAATCTTTTGAAAACTACAACAATTAAAAAAGCTCTTCTAATCACTGCAAATATTTTACTTGCGGGGGCTATCATTGCCTGCCTGGCCGGAGCTGCATTGGTTGTTTACTACATCCAAAGCGCTCCAGAATTGACAGAAGAATCTTTGACAGCAACTGTATCAAGTAAAATTTACGATAAGAACGGAAATCTTATTGCAGATTTAGGAGCAGAAAAACGTTCGAGTGCCAAGACTGAAGAAATTCCAACAGACTTAGTAAATGCGATTGTCGCAATCGAAGACCAACGCTTCTTCAATCATAGAGGGGTTGACGTGATTCGTATTGCAGGTTCCCTGATTAATAACTTGAGCGGGGGACGTTTGCAGGGTGGCTCGACACTTGACCAGCAGTTTATCAAACTGACTTATTTCTCGACATCCGTAGAAGATCAAAATCTAAAACGGAAAATTCAAGAGGCTTGGCTGGCTACTCAATTGGAACGGCGCAATACCAAACAAGAGATTTTGACCTACTACATCAACAAGGTGTATATGTCAAATGGTAATTACGGTATGAAGACTGCTGCTCTTGCTTTTTATGGAAAAGAGTTAAAAGATTTGACTCTTCCTCAATTAGCTCTTTTAGCAGGAATGCCCCAAGCGCCAAACCAATATGATCCTTATACCAATCCAGAAGATGCAAAAACACGTCGCGATTTGGTATTGGCTGAGATGCTGGAAGAAAAGTACATTGATAATACCCAGTATGAACAAGCTGTTCTAACACCTGTAACAGATGGTTTGCAACCATTATCTAATGCAGCTGCTTATCCTGCTTATATGGACAACTATCTGAAACAAGTCGTTGAAGAAGTTGAAGCAAAAACAGGTTACAACTTGCTGACAACAGGGATGGATGTCTATACGAACGTCGATCCTGCCGCCCAGCAACAACTTTGGAATATCTACAATACAGATATGTATGTCAGCTATCCAGATGATTTATTACAGGTAGCTTCAACGGTTGTGGATGTTTCTAATGGTAAAGTCGTTGCGCAATTAGGTGGTCGTAAACAAGAAACAAACGTCTCATTTGGTACCAACCAAGCCGTTGAAACCAACCGCGACTTTGGTTCTACAATGAAGCCAATCACAGACTATGCTCCTGCTTTTGAAAACGGCATTTATACATCTACAGCAGATTTAATCTTAGACGGTCCTTATAATTACCCTGGTACAACAACTCCTGTCAATAACTGGGATAAACAATACTATGGTAATATCTCTGTTAAGACTGCTATTCAGTATTCTCGAAATGTTACAGCCGTTAAAGCATTGGAAGCTACAGGTTTAGAAAATGCCTTGAAATTTTTGAATAGCGTTGGTATCGATTACCCAGATATTCATTACTCTAATGCTATTTCAAGTAATACATCCGACACTGGTAGCCAGTATGGGGCAAGTAGTGAAAAGATGGCTGCTGCCTACGCCGCTTTTGCCAATGGCGGCACATACTACGCTCCGCAGTATGTCAATAAAATTGTCTTTAGTGACGGAACAGTAACAGAATACGCTCCTCAAGGGACTCAAGTCATGTCTGCCGAAACAGCCTACATGATGACCGATATGATGAAGGCTGTTATGTCCTATGGTTATGGATTAAACGCTTCTGTTAGTGGAGTTCCTATGGCAGGTAAAACAGGTACATCAAACTATACCGATAGCGAAACAGATACTATTCTAGCTGCAATTCCAGAAGCAAATTATAGCTACATGGTCGTTCCTGATGAAAACTTCGTTGGATATTCTAGTCAGTATGCAATGGCTGTTTGGACCGGATATACCAATCGTATGACTCCTATCCTTGATAACAGCATGCGAATTGCAACAGATGTCTACCACAATATGATGCTCTTTATGCATTCGGACTATACTGCTACCGATTGGGAGATGCCAAGCGGACTCGTACGTTACGGTTCCAACTACTATCTCAGAGGTAGTCGCTCACTCTCCAATGCTTATAACACGTACACTAGCTCTAGTACAAGTTCTTCTAGTTCGACTGAAACTAGTGAAACAACCGAAGCGACGACAACATCAAGCGAAACATCATCTGGAACTTCAACCGAGACTGCAACTTCTTCAACTGAAACTGCAACAACAGGAAACAATCCTGCGACGGGACAGACAGATGGTCAATAAGAAAATTCCCAGACTCTTCTGGGTTTTTCTTTTGCTTAAATTATGATAAGATAAGATTATGAAACCTGAAGTATTTTATAAAACCTTGGCAGACCAAGGTATTCAATTAACTGACCAACAAAAACACCAATTTCATCGCTATTTCCAACTATTGGTGGAATGGAATGAGAAAATCAATCTGACAGCTATTACCGAAGAAAGCGAAGTCTATCTGAAGCATTTCTACGATTCTAGCGCTCCAATCCTGCAAGGCCATATTCAGAACGAACCTCTTCGGCTTTTAGATATTGGAGCTGGAGCTGGATTTCCTAGCCTACCTATGAAGATTATCTTTCCGCAACTAGATGTTACCATCATTGATTCTCTTAATAAACGAATTAACTTTTTACATTTGCTTGCCGAAGAACTAGAGCTCGAAGGTGTTCATTTCTATCATGGTCGTGCAGAAGACTTTGCACAAGATAAGAACTTCCGTTCACAATTTGACCTTGTCACAGCACGCGCAGTTGCCCGCATGCAGATTCTTTCTGAATTGACTATTCCTTATTTGAAGCTCAACGGAAAATTAATCGCACTCAAGGCGTCCAGCGCAGAAGATGAATTGACCCAGGCAAAAAATGCACTCAATCTCCTCTTCGCAAAAGTCATCGAAAACCACGACTATACTCTTCCAAATGGCGACCCTCGAACATTGACCATCGTCGAAAAGAAAAAGGAAACTCCAAATAAGTTTCCACGCAAAGCTGGTATGCCAAATAAAAGACCCCTTTAAACATAAGAAAAGCGAGTTTCACTAAGAAACCCGCTCTTTTATTATCCAATTTTTGTAATATTGGTTGCTTGAAGACCACGTTGGCCTTGCTCCACTTCAAATGTCACTTTTTGACCATCTTCCAAAGATTTAAAACCATTAGACTGAATTTCAGAAAAGTGTGCAAATACATCTGGACCGTTTTCTTGAGCAATAAAACCAAATCCCTTTTCTGCATTAAACCATTTAACTGTACCTTGTACCATTTGTGTTACCTCTTTTTATTTATTTGTAAAACTTATCAAGAGGAAAAACAAAAGATGAAACTGATACTTAAACTCTAAACTTATTTACATTCTCTACTGTAACAGTATATTTCCTATATGTCAACGATAAAGGGTTAATCGGCCCAATAAACTCAATAATCATCGCCACGGATTATAGAATCGACCCTGATTAACAAAAAATAGATAGATTGTCACAACTACTAGAGCAAGAATAAATAGCAAGACAGCGTAATCTATTCTCTGTAGAGGCTGTTGGGTATACCATGTTCTTTTTTTATTCTTTCCAAAACGCCGCAATTCCATAGCCGTTGAAATCGTATCAATCCTCTCCAAGGAGCTGAAAATCAGAGGAATGACAAGGGATAGATTCCCTTTTATACGATCCATCAATTTTCCTTTCCTGGACAATTCCAAACCACGCGCTTCTTGAGACATTCGAATCGTATAAAACTCTTCTTGAATATCTGGAATATAGCGCATGGTCAAACTGACTGCGTAAGCAACTTTGTAGGATACCCCAATTTGATTCAAGCTGGAAGCAAACTGGCTAGGATGAGTGGTCATGAGAAAGATAATCGCTAAAGGAACTGTACAAAAATACTTCAAGAGAAGATTTACCAGATAAAATGCTTGCTGACTCGTCAAGGAATAAACTCCCAGACCTGATAGCAAGGGAGTGTCTGCTCCGTAAAGTTCCACTCCATACCGTGGTGCAAACAAGTGAACCATCAGGGCATTCATTGCAGCAAAAATGATCGTCAGAATTAAAACAAGAGAGATTTCTTTATAACGAATCCCTGACATTTTGAACAAGGCTAGAGAAAATACTGCGATAAAAAGAATCAAGCGGGTATCGTAAGTAATCATAGCAAGAATGGAAACTATGAGAAAAAAGAGTAATTTACTGACAGCCGATAAACTATGAATAAAGCCAGTTCCTGGATGGTAACCAATTAGTTTTTGTTGACTCATCTTCCTCTCCTTTCTTCCTGCATATAAAACGTGGTTAATTCTAAAGGATTAACTCCCAACCTCTCCGCCAAGTGAAAAATTGATGTTTCTTTTAAATTGGCTCGCTCAATCACCGTATCATCAGATAAAATTTCTGCTGGACTGGCATCTTCAATAATCTGCCCATCCACCACAACAACAGCTCTATCTGAATAATCTAGCATGAGTTGCATGTCATGGGTAATCATGACAATGGTGTGCCCTTGAGCATTTAATTGGTCCAAAAACTCCATCATTTCCCGATAATGCCGTTGATCTTGTCCTGCTGTTGGCTCATCTAGCAAAATAATTTCTGGATTGAGAACCAAGATAGATGCTATCGTTACCCGTTTTTTCTGCCCATACGAAAGTGCCGAAATCGGCCAATTACGAAACGGATACAGGCCACATACCTTCAAAATATGGTGAACTCGGTGTTCGATTTCTTCTTCTGTCACCCCTCGCATGCGCAAACCAAGGGCAACCTCATCAAAGATCATCGTTTGGCTAATCATTTGGTTGGGATTCTGAAGAACATAACCAATCCGTTCTGCTCGCTCTTTGACAGAATCTTCTTTGATTGACTGCCCCTTCCAGAGAATCTCACCCTCACCCTGAATAAAACCACAAAGCACCTTGGCTAAAGTAGATTTCCCAGCACCATTTTTTCCAACAATAGCTAGACGTTCCCCCTTATGAATCGTCAGTTGAATGTCTGTAAGAACTTGTTTGTTAGGATAGGAAAAATGAAGATGCTCGACTTCTAACAAAGCCTCTTTCTCTCCATTTTCAAAGTGTAGAGTCGGTAGGGATGCTATATTCAAAGCCTCAATATCAATTTCCCAAACTGAGGAGAGGTGTTCTGACTGCGCAATCGGATACCCTAAGGCGCGAAGAGTCGATAGATATAAGGGTTCACGGATGCCGTTTTCCTGTAACAATGAGGTACGTAATAAATCATCAGGTCCTCCATTGAACAAAATCCGACCGTCATTAATCAATACAACTCGGTCCACCTGACGATACAGTACGTCCTCTAAACGGTGTTCGATAATAATGGTTGTGGTCCCTTCTTGCTTGTGCAGACGGTCAATCAAATCAATCGTATCTTGGCCCGATTTGGGATCTAAATTAGCAAGTGGCTCATCAAACAACAAAATAGGACTCTCATCAATAAGAACTCCGCCCAGACTGACACGTTGCTTTTGACCTCCAGATAAATCTTGTGGTCGATGTGCCAGCAAATCGGTCAAAGACAGTCTTTCTGCCCAATCTCCTACTTTTTGCTTCATCACCACCTGGCTTTCCATGTCGTTTTCCAAGGCAAATGCTAGGTCCTCGGCAACTGATAAGCCAATGAATTGACCATCTGTATCTTGAAGAACCGTTGATACGAGCAAGGACTTATCATAAACCGAAAGATTAAAAGCTTCCTGACCATCCAATAGTAAACTTCCGCTATGTTCTCCCTTGTAAATATTGGGAATAATACCATTAAGACATTGTCCAATCGTCGACTTTCCTGAACCAGATGGGCCAATAATCAGAACTTTCTCTCCCTGATAAATCGTTAACTGAATATCTTTTAAAGTAGGTTCCTGTTGCGCTTGGTATCTAAATGTAAAATCTTTAAACTCAATGATTTTTTTCATAGGACTATTATAGCGTAAATTGACTCTGAAAAAAAGGAAGAATCATCAGTTTCTCCCTTTTCAAATACCTTCATCCATGATTCTAGAGCAGATGAATTCTACCTTCTTACCTCACAATCACATTAAAATGATCCCCATCAAGGTCCGTAAAACTTGCTCCATAAAAGCCGTGGGCATCTGTCGAGCGAGCTGCAATTGGTCCACCATTTGCTTCAACACGCTCGATAAGTCTACCCACTTCTTCTCTACTCACCACATTAAGCGAAATCAAGACTTCATCTCCTTCTCTTTTCTAATTGATCGGCTTCGTATAGAATGGACTGAAAAAAATATAAAGAATTCTGATTGAACAAAAAAATTGCACTGATTTTTCAATGCAATTTTGGTATTACTAAGCATTTGCTGGAGTCAGAGTTTCCCCAATCGCTTCCAAGCGTTCTGCCCATTCTTGACGAGTCAAGCCGTTTTCAGAAATGTAACGGTTGCGCTCATGAGCACGGCATTCAGCTGAACAGCCACGAACATACTTGTGCTCATTCTCTTCTGATGTCAAAATACGACGGTTACAGAATGGATTGCCACAGTTGACATAGCGCTCACATGGTGTGCCATCGAACCAGTCCTTACCAACGACAACTGGGTTAACATGGTTAACATCGACCGCGATACGCTCGTCAAAGACATACATCTTACCATCCCACAATTCGCCACGAACTTCTGGGTCTTTACCATAGGTTGCGATACCACCGTGGAGCTGGCCGACATCCTTGTAGCCTTCACGAACCATCCAACCTGAGAATTTCTCACAGCGAACACCACCAGTACAGTAAACAACTACGCGCTTGTCCATGAATTTCTCTTTGTTATCACGGACCCATTGTGGCAATTCACGGAAGTTGCGGATGTCTGGGCGGATGGCACCACGGAAATGCCCAAGGTCGTACTCGTAGTCATTACGTGTATCCAAAACAACTGTATCTTCGTCCAAGAGAGCTTCTTTGAACTCTTTTGGTGACAAGTAGGCACCTGTTGTTACAAGTGGGTCAATATCGTTGTCAAAGTCATTGTCTTCCAAACCAAGGTGGACAATTTCTTTTTTATAACGAACAAACATTTTCTTGAAAGCTTGCTCATTTTCTTCATCAATCTTAAACCACAAATCGCTGAACAATGGGTTTGCATGAACGTAGTCCATGTACTTTTGAGTTGTTTCATAGTCACCAGAAACAGTACCGTTGATTCCCTCATCAGCAATCAAAATACGTCCTTTGAGTCCGATAGACTTACAGAAAGCTAGATGCTCCGCAGCATAGGCTTCCGCATTTTCAATTGGGACATATTTATAATAAAGTAATACACGAATGTCTTTTGACATGATTTCTCCTTCTCAATCTTTGCAATAGATGATAAAACTCTGTCATTTCTAATAAATGATACCTTACGATTATATCGTTTAGCCCCTCAAAAGACAAAAATCTGAACTGAAAATTTAGAACCTCTATTCGCAGGTTCAGTGCTTATATGTAAAAAATACGGTAACATGGATGACATGCTACCGCATTTATTGAAGGTTCGCTATAACTTCTTAGTCGTCTAATTCTATTTTCAGCTGTCGGAGTTTTTCCAAGGTATCATGTCCGATAAGTTGGTCCACTTTTCGCTTATGGCGTCTAGCAATATTTTCCTTCCATTTATCTTCAATAGGATTATGTGGCTTCTCAATTTTCCTTTGCTCTTTGATTTCTCTTGCCTCCTACCACTCCACTCCTTTAACAACTTCTTCCCAATAGCTGGCAATGGCAGAGCAGAGATAGAGTTGGACCTTCTTCAACCAGTGTCCAAAAAAAGTTTGCGGAGCATTTTCCTCCACTAGCCGATAGGTCCTTTGGATTTCAATAAGTTGACTTTGATATTTTTCCCACTGGAGCATAGCTTTACTCGGCTTTTTTCGATAAAGTTGACGCTGTTTGATTAGAGCTATATACGGTGCAACAAAACGACTCGTCCGTATCTTGATAAAATTTCTGGAGGGGCGAATGGCAACCAGCATGCCTGAGGCCAATAGGCGTTCAACCTCCCTTGCCTGATGATCTGGAAAACGGTAATGGACTTGCCACCCCTCTTCTTCAACCACTAAGCGAATCTGCATCCTACCATTTTGCCAACTCGCCTCCACCTCTTGCTTTTCATCCCATAACTTTTGAAAAAAGAGAAGAAGGTAGTAGCCTTGTTTACTAAGTTCATACCAACTGTTCGTGTGGTAAAGGTAGGTCCGAATCGCTCCCTTCATATAAAATTCGCCATGGAAATCATAAAAAGTTGGCTGTTTATATGTAGATTGTGATGGGTGGTTACTAACTCGGAAAACCTTATAATAATAACTATTCCAAAGAATGCATCCATAAATTGATTTCGTCGTTTTCGATTGATAAAGACTTAAAACTTCCTCGTCAGGATTGAGTATAGAATGAATAATCGGTCCCAACTTTTCTTCTGTCCAGACCATACTTCTCCCCTTGAACACATGTTTTCGTTTGTTTTATATTATTATATCATATATGTATTTTTTTGTATTGAAAAACCCTAGAATCTTTTCTAGGGAAAATAAAAACTTAATCTTTAGACAAGCTACCTGTCTTCGTTTGAGATTTTGCGTAAACAGCCAAAAGGAGTGTCCCTGCAATAGCAACCGTAATACTGTTTACAATACCTGCTACAAGTCCCTGTGCAAAGACCTTATTCGCCGCCTCACTGTAGATAAGAATATCTAAAACTGGGGCAATGATTCCCCAAGCAATGAGGTTAGCTACTACTTGAAAAATATTGAAAGCAAAAATATCTTTTCCGTCAAAAATTCCTTCTTGAATACGCAGACGATTTCTAGCAAAACCTAACACCAAGCCAAAAACTGCTGAGGCTAGAACCCATGACCACCAAGGCGACCCACCTCGCAGTGCGTCTATAAAGGCATGACCAATAAGCCCTACAAAGAAACCAACAATTGGTCCAAAAACAATTGACAAGAGCGACTGAACTGCATACTGCAATTGAATGTAGGTATTTGGTACAAAGGTTGGAATACTAATCAGCAAACCAATAACCACAAAGAGGGCTGCGCCGATACCAGTAGCAACGACTGTTTTGATTGAATTATTTTTCATAACTATCTCCTAAAATTTCTTTAATTACTAATACGTTTGATTTCAATATGCCAGTTTTGACCTACACCGACATTATAAGCCTTGGCAAATGAGCCCTGATTAATCGCAACACCTACACGATAGAGGGAATTGATATAAATCAATGGCTGTCCGATACGTACATCCGCAAAAGACTTGCCGTAGGTTACTTGGTTTTGATACACAAGCATGTCGTTATTGTATATGGTCACTTCAAAGCGATCTTCAAACTGCGGTTGCAAGGTGTAAAATTCTTCCCTCGTAATCGAGGTCCAAAGCGAGCCGAATCTAACATCTAGAATATCAATTGCGCCTTTTACATAATCTGAACCAACTTCCGTTGGGACTGTTGGAATTTCCACAATCTTATCCACGCTTAATTCTGGACCAACTTCTTCAAAGCTAATGTGTCCAGAAGCCAATTTAGCTCCCGTATAGGCATAAACATCTCGACCATGGAAGGTGTACGAATGTTCTGTATTGGCACGGCGATTGGCCACCTCTGAAATTTCTCGAACCGCCTTTATCCCCACATATTTTTTGATGAAGGATAGCGTCCCATTATCTGGCGTTACAATATAGTGATTTTGTTCGGTCAAAGCCACTACACTCTTACGTTTTGAACCAACTCCTGGGTCAACAACCGAAACAAATGTTGTCCCCTCCGGCCAGTATTCGACCGTTTGAAAGAGGCGATAAGAACCTTCAAAGATATTGTACGGAGTAATATCATGTGTTAGATGGTGAACAACTAAATCTCTCGATTCTTGGAGAGCAACACCAATCATCGCTGAAACTGCACCATCAACTAAACCAAAATCTGATTGTAAAACAAGTAAATTATTTGACATACATTCTCCTAATCTTATTACCGTTCTATGATAACAGAAAACCCGTGACCATTCAAATAGATATTTCCAAAGCCTGGCTATAGTTTTTCCTTATACCTCATCTGTCAAGCACTCTACTATCAGCCACCGAAAATTTTTCCATCGTACCTTCTTCGAACTTAAGATAAAATCCCCCACTCTCTAGTTCCAACCAACTATCGTCTTTGAGCAATTGGATACAAAGAAAACTGCCTGCCGGCAGTTCCAATCTCCAACCTTTTAAGCCAAAAATTGTCCTCATGGACAATTTTTGTTGCTTAAAAGCCATCTACATTCGTGTAGATTTTTTGGACGTCTTCGTCGTCTTCGAGGGCGTCGTAGAGTTTTTCAAATGTTGCGAGGTCATCGCCTTCAAGTGATACTTCTGATTGTGGAATCATTTCAAGTTCAGTAACGTTGAACTCTTGAATTCCTGATTCTTTGAGTGCCACGATTGCCTTGTGCAAATCCGTTGGAGCTGTATAGACAGTGATTGTGCCGTCTTCTGCTTCTACATCATCGACTTCAACATCTGCTTCTAAGAGCAATTCGAAGATGGCATCTGCATCATCACCAGCAAATACAACCACACCTTTTTTATCAAACATGAATGATACGGAACCAGATGCACCCATGTTTCCACCGTTTTTACCAAAGGCAGAGCGAACATTGGCTGCGGTACGGTTTACGTTTGATGTCAAGGTATCAACGATAATCATAGAACCATTTGGTCCAAAGCCTTCGTAACGACCTTCCACGAAGGTTTCATCTGTGTTTCCTTTTGCCTTGTCAATGGCCTTGTCAATGATGTGTTTTGGAACCTGCGCTTGCTTAGCACGGTCGATAACAAATTTCAGCGCTGAGTTTGTTTCTGGATCTGGGTCACCCTTTTTCGCTGCTACATAGATTTCAACACCAAATTTGGCGTAAACTTTTGAGTTAGCACCGTCTTTTGCGGTTTTCTTGGCTACAATATTGGCCCATTTACGTCCCATGGGGAACCTCCTACATTTTATAAAATCGCTTTATTATACCATAAATGGCAAGGATTGAGAAGATTTTTAAAATCTTCTTCACTATACAGTTGACATGTATAGTTTTCCGATATATAATACATAGTACAACTGCACATTTGAACTACATAGGAGAAGCCAAATGAAAAGGAACAAGCACCTCCCCTTAACGGAGACAACCTACTATATTCTATTAGCCCTCTTGGAACCTGCCCATGGCTACCATATCATGCAAAAAGTAGAGGATATGAGTGATGGTGATGTGAAAATTGCTGCAGGAACCATGTATGGAGCGATTGAGAATCTTTTGAAACTAAAATGGATTTGTTCCGTTCCAAGTTCCGATAAAAGAAGAAAAGTCTATCAAGTAACAGCAACGGGACAAGAGATTATTAAACTGGAAACACAGCGTATTCAAAAACTACATCATATTGCCAAAGAATTAGGTTTTTAAGGAGGAAGCCATGATAAGACACAAATTATTCACCAGTTTACAAGAGGAAGAACATTGGATTAATTCGATTCAATCCGAAGGTTATCAGCTTGTCAAAGTAACTCCATGGACAGCAGCCTATCATTTTGAAAAATGTAGTCGACCCCCTCATCCCGTACGCCTTGATTTTCATGAACATATTGCAAAAGGAGAATATTCAAATTACCTCTCTCTATTTGAAGACTGTGGTTGGCAACCTATACAAGGTAGTCGTAGATGTGGCATCCATTATTTTCAACAAACAATCGAAGCTTCAAGCACAGAAATTTTTTCTGATACCGAATCGAAAAAAGCATTCTATTCACGCTACCAAAATTATGCCTACTCCTATTTCGGATTATTTCTGACTTTATTTTTTATCCATTACCAAGTTGGACTCCAAAATGGATACACACTTTGGAATCCTAAATCCTGGTACCTAACTCCAGGACTATGGGAACGGACTGGTACCAGTTTTTGGTTTGGTTTTCTCTTTGAAACCCCATTCGCATTGTTTAGAAGTGGCATCATTCCGTTATTTTTCCTTGCTTGGTCTATTTATTTCCTCCATATCGCTGAAAAAGGTAAAAAAGAAGCGAAGAAATTAGAAAAATACTGATGGCATACTATCCAAAGTCATAACCACCCGTGAAAACGGGTGGCTTGTACACCGGCTATAAGCCGTTTCTCTCCAGCGACGTCTAAAGACGTTCGCTGAACTTCGTTCAGGTTAGTGCTATAATTACTTGACTAATGCCCGTAACAACGGGCTTTTATCTTGTTCTAAAACTGCCATCTGAAAATGGATCTTCATACTCTTTGACGCTCAATTTATCAAGTGCAATGTCATTGAACAACTAATCTCCCAGATTAGTTGTTTACTCGCGAATGTATTTCGCAACTGTCTTTTCGTTCAGCCCAACGGTACTAACATAGTAGCCTCTAGCCCAAAACTTTCGATTTCCATACTTATATTTCAAATTAGCGTGTTTATCAAATATCATTAGAGCACTTTTAC
>NZ_JAOTGD010000017.1:0-21376 GCF_044427405.1 Streptococcus sp. 2020WUSS089
TAAAAGTGCTCTAATGATATTTGATAAACATGCCAATTTAAAATATAAGTATGGAAATCGAAAGTTTTGGGCTAGAGGCTACTATGTTAGTACCGTTGGACTGAATGAAAAGACAGTTTCGAAATATATTCGCGAGCAGGAGAAAAATGACATTGCACTTGATAAATTGAGTGTCAAAGAGTATGAAGATCCATTTTCAGATGGCAGTTTTAGAACGAGATAAAAGCCCGTTGTTACGGGCATTAGTCAAGTAATTATAGCACTAACCTGAACGAAGTTCAGCGAACGTCTTTAGACGTCGCTGGAGAGAAACGGCTTATAGCCGGTGTACAAGCCACCCGTTTTCACGGGTGGTTATGACTTTGTACATTATTTTAGAGGTGAATAATGTACATTTTAGTTCTATATTTATTTGCTTAAATCATGTAAAAGCCGTGTTATAATTTAGAAAAGAAAAATTATACTTTTAGGATGACAACATATGAGCAGTCGTTATAAATACACAGTAGAGTTAAAACCTTCAGAATCAGATATTAAACAAGCTTACTTTGACTACCCTGAATTGAAGGATTTGATAGAAAATTCTTCATATGATAATGGTGGTTTCTATATTCTGAATAACAATAAGATGTTTGATGATGATAAATGGCCTAGTATTTGTCAGCATAAAATTATCTTGGACGAAATACAAAATATTGAAATTAAAACAATAGAGGTATTGTTGTCTAAACGGTTTAATAAAAACAAAGATAATTCTGAAGCTACCGAGACTCATAAGAATAAAAAAGGGAATTATTTAGAGTGGACAACTAAACCTAATAATGTGTATGGCAAACAAGAAATAGACATTGATTGTGCAGTGTGTCCCAGTGAGGATATTTTTAATCGAGGACATTTAATAGCAGATTCAATTATTGGTTATTGTGACGAATTTGATTACCGTAAACGGGAAAACTTTGTTATGATCACTAATTGGTGTAATCGAGCCAATACTAATCACAAAACTAGGAAAGCTTGTGGTATGTTCTATTTTGAGAATGTTGTACTTAATACATTAGAAAAAGGAATTGATGTTGAATATAGAGTTACGCCTATCTTTAAAAAGAATTCAGAAGGGGCAGAGCAAGAATTTGAATACCTTCCTAGAGGTGTTATTTTAGAAGCTAGAACGTCAAATAAAGAAGCGTTTGAAGTAGAAGATGATTATGTTATCATGAATGAATTTAATGTCTTTATCCCAAATGCTCAAAAAGGTTTAGACATCAATTATAAAACCGGTTCAATAAAAGCCACCTCATCCTTAACTGAAGCAAATGCAAGACCTGACGACCCCCATTAAAAAATTACATGAACATATTATAAAGGACGTATTATCAACTATTGCAACATATCCTAAAGTAGCAGAACAAGCTAATCTATCAAGAATAGCAGCTACTACAGGCGTGTTGAAAAATAAAGAAACTGCACAACTTCCAAAGAAAATAGATAGAATGGCATGGCACTGTGAAAATTGCTACTGAACGATTCAAGGAATATAATACAGCTTGTAAAAATTGCATTCGAGATAATAATAGTGTACTTTCTATACGACCTGAAATACTAAATTACATTGATTTCAATGCGGAAGACATTAACACAATTGAGACCCTCTTACGAGAAACTCTGATGAATGCTAAGCGAGTGTTCCGATATAAGTGTCCTACATGTCGTTTATGCTGGAAAGACTACGTGGATAGTCTTAAATTAGAAGTCAAAGAGGATGGAACATTATATGCCATAAAGGCTGCAACGAAAATCTTCAAAAACTTCGTTATAGAGATGTCTATCCTTCACTAGAATCAATCTATCATGTAAAAAATAAAATAAACTTTGACGACTTAACGCTTTTAGAAAATATAACCATTCATCGCAAGTGGCAATATAACAAATGCGAAGTTGAATTTAGCCTATCTATTGATAAATTATTAAACAGAATTTCAAGAACAGGGAGCTATTGTATCCAGTGTAATGCGACATTTGATTCATTGTTGCCCAAAACTAAAGACACTTCTCCATTAACATTTTTACACAAAGAACACCTAGATGAATGGTCTATATCAAATTTCATACAGAGTAATCAAGTCGATGCCTTAACAAATGTTGGGGTGATTTGGAATTGTAACAATTGCAAAGGTGAGTACAATTGCTCTCCGATTGAAAAATTAAGTACTCCGTGTCCCTATTGTGATAATAAACAAATGTTAAAAGGTTTTAATGCTTTGCTAGAAAAATTTCCCCAATTCGAAGTATTCTGGGATGATAAAAACCCAAACACATTTGGGGATTATTGGCAATATTCAAAAGAAACACTTTCTTGGATTTGTCCTTGTTGTAATATTTCATTTTTATCCAGTCCCGCAGCAATAGTTGCGAGAATAAATCCAAAGGGTTTTAATAACTTAACATGTCCAAATTTCTGCGATTGGAGCTCATTTATTTTTAAAAGCATGGTTTTTTCCGAAAAGCCAATCATGTTGCAAGAATGGAGCCCTAAAAATGAAATTGCTCCCGAAAAAGCACTCCACCATATAGAAACAAAAAAATATATTTGGAATTGTTCAAACTGTCACGGAGAATATATGTCTTCAATTCCGATTAGAAAAGAAGTTGAAGTTGCATGTCCGTATTGTCGTATGGAGAAACTAAAACTAGATTTCAACAGTATCGGACAAATGTATCCCGAAATAGCATCTTACTGGGGTTCAACCAATGAAAAGTCACCTTTTGACTATTTACCTAATAAATCAAATCGTACTCGCTGTTATATTGTCTGTCCTGAATGTACCCTAGAGTATCAATTATCTTTGAGAGGGTTACTTGATGCATATAATTATTACAGCTTAAAAGGATTAAGTAAAATATGCCTTTTTTGTACACAAAAACTCCCAATTCCAGGCGTGAACTCACTTGACATTCTAAAACCATATTTAATTGAAGAATGGAGTTCAAACAATAAAAAAGGGATGGGCGAATACTTTGCTACAAGTAATCAGATAGTGGAATGGAGCTGTCGAAACTGCAAAAATCTATACAAAGCGTGTATCAACGAAAGATATGAAAACGATAATGCATGTCCATACTGTACAGGGGCAGAAATTCTACGAGGTTTCAATGACTTACAAACGTTATATCCTCATCTAGAAAAAGAATGGTCTGCGAAAAATAAATTAAAATGTACTGAGTATTTGCCAACAAGCAATTACAAGGCTATCTGGAATTGTAACGAATGCAAAAACGAATACAAGGCAAATATTTGTAACAGAATTAAACCTAACTTTGAGTGTCCATTTTGTTCAGGAAAAATTATTCTTCCCTTAGTAGATACGGAACATAATCTTTTAAAAGAATGGGATTATTTAAATAACATCTTACTTGCAGATCCAAAAACATTGACTAAACATTCGAAGATAAAAGTGTGGTGGATCTGTAAAAACAATGAAGAACATAGATATATGTTTCCAATCAATAAAAGAATATTGTATGAACATAGAAATAAAGAAACATGCTCAATTTGTAAAGGATTAAGAAGAAAAAGAGAGCATTTTATTCAATATAAAAAATAAAGCAGGTCAAATTTGACTTGCTTTTTTAAATAGAAAATTAGTTTAAAAAGTTCACCCAAAAAGTGATTTTTAAAATTTTCAAATGTAGATTTTTTAAAAATATCCAGAATTCGAAAATTTTAGTTTTCAGTGAAATAATGTAGATTTATCAACAAAATATGGAATTGTTTATTTTGAGTTTACTGTGAAATAATGTAGATTTTTGAAATTTTGGGCGTGAAAAAAATTTCTAGTTATATAGCAATTCTTTGGTTATATTAAAAATATCCCTACATACTTCTTTCCGAAAAACTATAATTTTCTTGAAACTTATACAAGTTTATGCTATACTACTCATATAGCAAAAATCAGGAGAAAATGATGAGACGCGAGTTATTATTGGAAAAAATTGATCAGCTGAAGGAAATTATGCCTTGGTATGTTTTGGAATATTATCAGTCCAAGTTGTCTGTGCCTTACAGTTTTACAACCTTGTACGAATACTTGAAAGAATACCGTCGATTTTTTGAGTGGCTACAGGATTCAGATTTGGTAGCTGTCGAACGAATTGCTGACATTCCGCTGGATGTTCTGGAACATCTGACCAAGAAAGATATGGAGGCTTTTATTCTTTATCTGCGGGAGCGTCCCTTGCTGAACGCCAATACTACGCAGAATGGTGTGTCGCAGACCACCATTAATCGTACCCTGTCGGCCCTTTCTAGCCTCTTCAAGTATTTAACCGAAGAAGTGGAAAATGAGCAGGGCGAGCCCTACTTCTACCGCAATGTCATGAAGAAGGTGTCCACCAAGAAGAAGAAGGAAACTTTGGCAGCGCGGGCGGAGAACATCAAGCAAAAGCTCTTTTTGGGCGATGAAACGATGGAGTTCTTGGACTATGTCGATAAAGAATATCAGGTAAAGTTATCCAAACGTGCCCTCTCATCCTTCCAGAAAAATAAGGAGCGGGATTTGGCGATTCTGGCACTTCTCTTGGCTTCTGGCGTCCGTCTGTCAGAAGCGGTAAATTTGGATCTTCGAGATGTAAACCTCAATATGATGATTATCGAAGTAACCCGTAAGGGTGGTAAGCGGGACTCGGTTAATGTGGCTGGGTTTGCTAAGCCCTATCTGGAAGCCTATATGAGCATTCGTCAGCAACGTTACAGGGCTGAAAAAACGGATACAGCCTTCTTCCTATCCGAATACCGTGGTCTGCCCAATCGTATCGACGCTTCTTCTATCGAAAAAATGGTTGCGAAATATTCTGCGGACTTCAAGATACGTGTGACACCCCACAAACTCCGTCACACGCTGGCAACACGGCTCTACGATGCCACCAAGTCGCAAGTTCTGGTCAGTCATCAGCTAGGACACGCCAATACCCAGGTCACCGACCTCTACACTCATATCGTCAACGATGAGCAGAAAAATGCTCTGGATCAATTATGATGTTGCATAATTTTAATTATGTAAACAAAATATTAAAAGAGCTGGAATCAAATCCAACTCCACTACTAAAAGTTTGTGTCAACATCTCAGCGCAGTGGTTGATTGGCTTTAACAGTCTGGGAGACTGTTAAAGGTGGGAGATAGGATTTGCTTCGCAAATCTCAGCACTTCGTGTTTCACACTCCAAATCCGACCTATACGACTGAAGCGAACAGAGTTCGCCTTATTTCCAACCTCCAACAGTCACTACTCTGACTGTTGGAGCTATGCAGGGGTGGGGATACGAACTCCTTTTTATTTGTCGAGTTCTTCCCCACTCCCACTCCTTTTTCCATTAAATCAATTCTTTCAATTTTTCCTGATTGACTGCTGGGTACTGGTCCAAAAAGGCTGAGAGGGTGCGTAAAACAACAGGTATATGCCCAGTCTGGTCATTCTCCACCTGCAGGACTAAAAGTGGCTCATGAAGGCTCATACGGAACAAGAACCAGCCGTCACCATAAGGCTCAGTCAGGTCAAACCGCACTCCTTCTTCGTTTTCTGGGTTAAAAGCAAAGCCTTCGAGACTGGTTTGGCGGAGATCAGCAATCACCTGTTCACCCAGTACGCGATAATCTTCTGCTTCTAGTTTGAACCGCACTTCTTGGGTTTCAAGCGGTTGTTTGAGCTGGGCAATCAAGTCGTCCAAAGACTTGCCTTCCGCTTGCAGTTTTGGTAAGAGCATGAGAATCTTAGCCGCCACATAGGTTCCGTCATCAAGAAAGTAATTTTCCTTAAAGGCAGCGTGTCCTGAGGTTTCGATAGCCAACTGGCAATCAACTCCCTCTTGGTTTGCTAAAATAGCACGGTTAATCACGTTGCGATAGCCTGAAATATAGCGAATTTGTTTGCCGCCCAGGCTTTCTATAAAGACCTTAAGGTGTTCAGTTGTTGGAGAATTGGTCACAATGCTGGTTCCTGGATGTTCAGCTAGGACAATCTGGCTGAGAATAGCAATCAGGTTGTTACGGTTGAGAATTTCTCCTGACTTGGTGACCAGGGCAGCACGGTCAACGTCGGTATCAAAGATAATACCAAGATCTGCCCCTTGCTTCAAGACGGCCTGGCGAATGCTTTCCATAGCTTCCTTGTTATCAGGGTTTGGAACATGGTTTGGGAAGGTTCCGTCTGGGTCTAGGAATTGCGAGCCTGTGGTGTCTGCTCCCAATTCTGCCAACACTTTCTCAGCAAAAAATCCGCCTGCACCATTTCCAGCATCGACAATGATATTAAGACCTGTCAGTGGTTTTTCTTGTCCACCACAGGCGGTACGAATTTTACCAACCAAGTCTTGGGCATAAGGCGTAATCAGGTCTGCACTGGTGACACTTCCAAGGGAAAAAGCTAGCAAGTCTTCACTATGCGACAGGATGAAGTCAATATCTTCATGTTCTGCTCCGCCATTTTCCGAAAAAATCTTAATGCCGTTGAAGTAATAGGGCAGATGGCTGGCAGTGATCATGACACCAGCATGGCACTTGAACTGAGGATACTGGGTGCTCATGAAGAGGGCTGGCGTGGTGGCCATGCCAAAGTCAATCAGCTGAACCCCCAGACGAACGGCTTCTTCTGTAAATGCTTCGACCAAATCTGGACCGCTGAGGCGGCTGTCTCGACCGATACCGATGGTCAATTGGCCTTTTTGATAGGCCTGCGCCAGTTCTGGCTTCTGAGTTAGCCAATGAATAAGTCCGCGAACCACTTCCTTGGTGGCTTGTGGAGTGAGATTGACAGCATATTCGTTTGTAGCGATGGCAATGCCACGAATATCTGATCCATTTTGCAAGATGTGATGATGGGACATAGTAACCTCCTAATCGTCGTTTAGTTTATCTTTTATTACGTCGTTAACTCGCTTTGCCGTACTCCAGTACTGCCTGCAGCTCGTTGCCTAGTACTAAAAGCAAACTAAATGACTTTATCAGTTATTCTAGTATAGCATAATTTCAAAACGCTTTCAAAACGAAAAAGCACAGCTTTTACTGTACTTTAGTGATGCTTACAGTTGTCCCAGCTTCCAATTGACTTTCCACGGAAATAGCTAGTTCCAACTGATTCAAGACCCGCTTGGTCAGATACAAGCCAAATCCTGTCGCTTTTTGGTGTTCACGGCCATTAAAACCTGTAAAACCTTCGTCAAACAGGCGTGGAATGTCTTCTGCCAGTATCCCAATTCCCGTATCGGAAATGGAAATTCCTTCATTCAATTCAATGGCCACCTTGCCCCCAGTCTTATTGTACTTGAGGGCGTTGTCGATTATCTGTGACAGGGCAAAACTAAGCCACTTTCTGTCGGTTTTCAGTAGCCAATTTCCATTGATGGTCACTGAAATGTCCTTTTGCAAGAACTGATTGCGGTATTTTTTGACCAAATCGACCACCACTTCTCTTACTTCCACCTGCTCAAAACGAAAATCACTGGCATGATTGGTCAGCTTGAGGTAGTTGAGGAGATTAGCCATGTAATTATCCAAGCGCAAGAGCTGATGATCGACATCCTGCTGGTTGAGATTGTCAGTCTGGCTCATCAAAGACAGGGCAGCCAGAGGCACTTTCATTTGGTGGGACCACATTTTGACCATAGCTTGTAGGTCTTCTTCACGTGACTTATAGACCAAAAGCTGCTCCCGCGTCGCCTCCTTCTCTGCCTCAATCAAGTTGAGATAGGCCAAGTCTACAGGCTTATTAAGCAGGGGCAGAGCTTCTTCATGGACATAGTCTTCCAAGGCTCTCATGCGGTTGCGAAACTTCCAGAAAAGGCCCACTGTCAGTAGGATTAAGAGGGTTAGGGACAATAGCAGAGCGTTTTGCAGGAATTCGGTGGGCAGTTGATAGAGAAAGAAAAGCAAGATAAAACTAGTAGCCAGAACAATGTAGGAGAAGTAAAAACTCCGGTATTCACGGATAAATTTTGCTATCATTTGACCAAGTACCCCACGCCACGAACCGTATGGATACGGTCAAATCCCACTTCACTCACCTTCTTACGCAGACGAGTCATGTTGACATTGAGCGTATTCTGGTCGATAAATTCTTCATTTTCCCAGAGTTTTTCCAAGAGTTCATCCTTGCTGACAATCTGCCCTTGTCGTTCTAGTAAAGCTGATAAAATCTTGGTTTCCGTAGGAGACAATTGAACCTGTTCCGATTCGTTTGAAAATCGCCCGTCCAAACTAAGCTGGAATTGGTCGATAGACAAGTCCGTTGTTTTGCTGAATTGATTAACCCGACGCAGAAAGGCACCGATTTTGGCATCCAAAATTCCTAGTGAAAATGGCTTGGATACAAAATCATCGCCACCCATGTTCATAGCCATGACCGCATTCATCTCATCATCGCTAGAGGAGATAAAGATAATGGGCATGGTCATGGTTTTACGGATTTCTGTCGTCCAGTAAAAACCGTTATAATAGGGGAGGCTAATGTCCATCAGCACCAAGTCTGGTTTGATTTCTGCCACTTCCTGACTGACAGCCCGGAAATTCTGCACACTTTCTACCTGATAAGATTTTCCCAAATGCTGCTTCAAGAGTTGGACGATCATCTCATCATCTTCAACAATATAAATCTTCTCTTTTTTCATCATTTTCATTCTGCAAAAGCCAGGACACAGGTTTTGGCTTTCTTATATACTTCCATTTCTCATTTTTAGACTTGTAGCTGTCACTTTGTCATCTTCGATGCTGACGATAACCCTGTAATTGCCGATACGGTAGCGCCATTGGCCAGAACGATTGGCAGTTAAGGCTTTTCCGTATTGTCTAGGGTTGTCAGTCACATGACTGGACAGGTAGTTGGTAATCTGCTTTTGAGTAAATTTATCCAGCTTTTTCAACTGTTTAATAAAACGACTGGTTGGTACGAGTTTATAACAAGTCTTCATTCGTCAATCCCAACTCTTCCAACATTTCCTCCCAGCTAATCGGCTCAATTCCTTTTGCTAAGTCTGCTTGGTATTCTGCCCAAGCAATATCTGCCACACGGGCGTCGTACTCATCTTCAAGGGCTTCAAGGGTTTTAGTCCGAATGAGTTCTGACAAGCTGACACCTTCAAACTTTGCCATAGCCTGCATAAAGAGCTTGTCCTGCTCAGAAACTTTCAATGTGATAGCTGCCATTTTTCTTACCTCTTATAGTATTCCTTTGGTATTACCATTGTAACACCATTTCCCTGAAAAAGCAAGAAATCTCGCACAAGGCGAGACTTCTGCTACCGTTCAATAATGCGGTAATAGGTGCGACTGGTCCACTTGTAAATGACAAAGTAAATCAGAGCGACTGCCAGTAGGGTAATTCCGCTGACGGTATAAATCATAAGCGAAGAGGTGACACCTAAGGTCAATAGCATTTGCTTAAGCATAACAAGAGAAATCACGAAATGCAAGGTCGCCATAGCTAGTGGCATAAAGAAGACCGTAAGTGTTTGCGAGTTAATGGTCTTTTTGACTGCTGTTGCACTCATGCCCACTTCTTGTAGAATCTTGTAGGATTTCTTGTCTTCATGCCCTTCCGAGTACTGCTTGTAGTAGATAATCAAGGCTGCACCCAGTAGGAAACTAATTCCCAGCAAGAAACCTGTAAAGAGGAAACCGCCTCTAAAGCCCATCAGTAAATTGTTGAAATCGGATTTTTGCATAGCATATCCTAGGAATTCTCCGTTTGCATCGTTGATATTATAAGAGTCCCCAGTTTGCTCACCAATTGAAGTAACCTCTTCATCAGTCAAGTCGGTAAAGACACGGTAGTCCAGGCTAACCTGATAGCCTTGCGGATTATTGGACTCATAATACTCACGAACACTATTCAATACAGTGTCATCACTGACTACCATAACGGCGGCATTTAGCGTATTGGTGATGTCTGGGAAAATAGCCTGGTCAAGATTGGCTACATTCTCAAAGGTATGATCGCCCAAAACAAGCTTCTTCAGCAATGGTTTTTCACTCGGACGCATAAAGGCAACTTGATTGGCAGCCAGCTCTGGCAGGTCATTGCCCAACTTCCTGAAATCATCTTGGGTGATGAAGTAGGTAAAGGCCATCTTGCTAAAGTTTGGATTGGCAATAGTCTCTGGACTAATGACAATCTCTTTATTGGCAATAGTCTCTGGACTAATGACAATCTCTTTCCCACCATCATAGACCAGACCAGCTTGGTAGGTCAGGTAGGACAGACTATCTTCCGCTTTTTCTGGAAAATGGCTGAGCACCGATTGCTGATAGGCACTTTCACCCTGACTTCTATCCGCAACTTTGTAGGTAATAGATGTTTCCTTTGGATAAAGACCACTTGTCATGCTTGACATGCCAGTATAAAGTGAAGTCGTTGTTGCAATGGTCACAAAGGCCATGACCGCAAGTAACGTAATATTGGCCAAACCCGTTGCGTGCTGCTTCATCCGAAAAATCATCTGCGAGGTGGTAATGAAATGCTCTGGCGTATAGAAATACCGCTTGTTTTTCCGACGAGCCTTCAAATACCAAGTCATAAAACTGATGTAGAACAGATAGGTCCCCGCAATGACAAAGAGCACAGCGATAAAGAACCGAAAGATAAGAGCTACACCTTCTGCTTTAGATGAAAGTGATAGGTAGTATCCAATACCCAGTCCCACTACACCAAGAGCAGCTAGAAGAACATTGCCTTTTGGCTCCTTCTCTCCTTTTTCACTAGCTCGGAACAAAATCAGTGGACTGGTCTTGCCAATGGTCCGAATAGCTAGCAATTCCAAGAGAAAGAAGATACCAGCAAAGAGAAAGGCGGTCATGGCAAATGCCAGAGGTGAAATACTAAAGTGTAAGTCACTATAATTGGTCAAATTCACAAAAATCAAGTAGAGAACATTGGCAAACAAACCAGCTAAGACAGAACCAAGAACCACAACTAGCAAGAAAATCATTATCAATTCGAGGCTGGCTATCAAGGCTACTTTTTTCTTGTTCATCCCCAGCATGTTATAGAGACCAAATTCTCTCGCCCGTTGTTTCATCAAGAAATTAAAACTATAAATCTCAATAATGACCGAGAAAATGGTCAGAACAACAACACCAAGACCGATAGAAACGGCACCAGAGCCCATGGTCTTCATAACTGGACTCAGCATGAGCAAGAACATGGAACAAATCAGAGTAAATAGCACAAGACTGGCTAAAACAAAGGGAGCAAAAACACCCATGGATTTTCGGATATTTTGCCCAGCAAGTTTGAGGTAAAACATCTACTCACCCCCTAAAAGTGCAGACATGTTGAGCGAAATCTCCTTGGCAAAGTCTTGATTGCTCTTACCTGCCTTGTACAATTGGTGGAAAATCCGACCATCCTTGATAAAGAGTACTCGCTTAGCATGACTAGCTGCGTTGGCTGAGTGGGTCACCATGAGAATGGTTTGTCCATCTAAGTTGATGTCCTCAAACAAATTCAGCAAGTCCTCCGAATTGCGGTAATCTAGGGCAGCCGTCGGCTCATCCGCTAGGACAATTTGTGGCTGTGTAATCAAACTACGGGCAATGGCCACGCGCTGCTTTTGTCCACCAGATAGTTCAAAAGGACGTTTTTTCAGCAAATCTTGAATCCGCAGTTTTGGCGCCAAGATTTTTAACCGTTTTTCCATTTCTTCATGGCTAGTACGGGCCAATACCAGAGGTAAAAAGATATTGTCTTGGATGGACAGGGTGTCCAAGAGATTAAAATCTTGGAAGACAAAGCCTAGGTTGCGCAAACGGAAATCCGCCAGCTTGCTTTCCTTGATTTTGGTGATGTCTTGATTGTTTAAGATAACAGAGCCCCTCGTCGGCTTGTCCAAGGTTGCTAGAATGTTGAGCAAAGTCGTCTTACCAGAACCACTTTCCCCCATGATAGCGATAAACTCGCCCTCCTCTACCTTAAAATCCACATCTTGCAAGGCACGAGTTTCCTCTTTTGAAAAGCGCGTGCGGTAAACTTTTTCTAAATGATTGATTTCTAATAACATATAAACTCCTAATTGTTTTCTTTGGATAAATCAACTGTATCAAGTAATGCTTGATAGTCGATTCGGTCTGATTCAGCAATATTATCTTCTAAATCCACCTTATAATAACCATCCTGGACACCGATGGCCCAGTCATTGCTGGATGTTACATAGAGATTATTCAAGGATACTGTCTGTTTCACTCCCCCTTCTTCTTTGACAACAGGCCAATCCATAAACTTGACTTCTACTTCTTGAATACTATCTTCGGAAACTTCCTGTTTGCTAACGGCATAGTCTTTTCCCTTGTAATGAAAGGTTTGATAGCCCTCATCAAAGCTAAGGCTTGCTGAAGAGGAAGAACAAGCAGTTAGCATTATACTGCCCAAAGCCAGCAAGCCAAATACTTTCTTTTTCATAGTTTCCTCCCTCTAGTATGCCATAAATCGCATACTTTGCAAATCATGGGCGAGCTCTTCCAAGAATGCAGCTTGTTCCATGAGTTCAATCTTCTCTTTATCAGAGAATACCTTTTCTTCTATTCTCTTTGCTTGTAAAAATTTGAATGACATATGATTTCCTTCTTTCTATTTCTTATGAGTCTATTATAGAAAATATTCTATCTGCCTTCTCTTACAATTCTGACCTAAAAACTTACAAGATTGTAAGGTTAGATAAAATAGGCAATGGTTGCCAGTAGCCACAAGTGTAGCGGATAGAAAATGTAAAAGAAATAGCGTGAAAATGCTGTGCGGGGCCCTGCTTGTCCATTATAAAGACTAAGAATTGGCAAGACCAAGATAAATAACCAGTCAGCATTGTAGAGCATCATCTGGACAGTCATTTCAATACTTTCATAAGGCTGATAGGACAAAAATAGCAAGAATAGGGCAAATAACCCGTAGAACAAGTTGCGTTTGAATAGTGACTTACGACCTAAATAGGTGATGAGGATGAAGGGCAAGACCACCGTGCCACCTTCTGTGAACAAAGCTCCTAAGATTGTCAATAAACCTGCCAGCATGACTTGAACGATTTGTTGCTTTCTACTATGTTCAGCAATATTTCTAAGACAAACCAACATGGTTAGACCAACTGCTAGGGTCATAAAAATATTATTGCTGATGTAAATCTCTTTTGACTGGTAAAGATTGTTTAGCAGAGTATTGCCAAGAGCCATGATTCCTGCTGCGCCATACAGCCGTAACAAATAGGCTTTGATATTTCTCGTATGAAGATAGCCTTCAACCAACATATAGGCAAAGAAAACTGCTACACAGCGAGTTATCATGTGAAAGACCAAGCTAAGTTGGTCTGGGATAAATCCAGGGATGATATCCAGATGATCTAGCACCATCAAGCCAGCCATAACGAGTTTCAGTTGATAAGCATTGTAAGATTTCAAGATAACCTCCTTCTAGTACATCCAGTTGCGGTGCAACAATTCATGTTCGAGCTCAAATAAAAATTGGGCTTCTTTTTCTTGCTCTTCTGGCTGTTTGCTTGCTTGTGATTTATCAAACATTTGCTTGGCTTGTAAAAATTTGAATGACATGTGTTTTCCTTCTTTCTGTTTCTTATGAGTCTATTATAGGAAATATTCCTCCTGTACTCTCTTACAGTTCTGATTAAAAAACTTACAAGATTGTAAGGAAAGAAAAAAGACACCACTTCTGGCATCTTTCAATCTATTCTATTTTGTCTCCCCGATAAAGGCAATCATATCGTCTAATTCTTCCTTGCTTTCCGTCACAAGAAGATATGCGTCATTCCCTTGCAGCTCTGCAAAGGCATCTGGCATGCGTTTGACGGTCTTAATCTTCCCAGCGAATTTCTGATGGATATCATCTGCTGAGTGAACATAGTCAGTCGTGTCACGGCGCGTCGCTACCAAGCAGTATTGAGGTTCAAAGCGACGTTCTTCAACTGTTCCACCTGTCACTACATTGGCATAATTACGGAAAAGGTCGATAGAATGCGCATAGTTGTAAGCTTCTACAGTGAAGCCACCTGCCATACGGTTATTGTACTCAATCGCAATATAATCCTTACCATCTTTGAAAAATTCAATGTGGAAGAAACGCTCTTTCATACCGAAGGCTTTGATAATCGCGCGACCATATTTTACTAATTTTGGATCTAGTTCTTTCTCGATGTAGTAAGCATTATCTTTTCTAGATAACATTAGCTCCAGCGGAGTATGAACATAGGTTAGACCTGTTTCAAAAACAACATTTCCCTGGCTATCAACCAATCCATCATAGGTTGTAATAATGCTTGAATTGACAAATTTCTCAAAGAAATAATCCGTTTGACCATCCCAGGCTTCTTTAAAGGTTTCTAGGTCAGCTTTTTTAGTTAATTTAAAGGTACCGGATGCCCCAACACCGTTGTCAGGCTTGGCAATCATTGGGAAGCCAATTGTCTTAACAGCCTTATCAATGTCTTTCTCCGATTTGACAACCATACCTGGAACTACAGGAACACCTGCTTTGGAGAAATATTTCTTCATCTCAGACTTGAATTTTGTCTTCTTCAGGTGTTTTGGTTTGGCTCCGAAGATATTAAATTGTTCACGAAGAGCCGCATCATTTTCAAGCCAATGTTCATTGTGAGATTCTACACGGTCAATAGGGCCGTGCTTGTAAATCAAGAAAGCAGCTGCACGCTTGACTTCATCCAAGTTTTCAAGATTCTCAACACGGAAGTATTCTGTTAAGGCATTACGAAGTTCTTCAGGCAATTGATCGTACGGTTCTTGCCCGATACCTAGAACCGTAACGCCTTCTTTTTTAGCCAATTCAATGGTGAATGGTTGAAAATTTTCTGGATAAAAAGGTGAAATAACGAGATAATTCATAGGTAGTCCTTTCTAGCTTATAGTCCGATAGAATGAAGGAAGAATGGCATTTGCTTTCTCCACCACACCCAGTCGTGGGCCACATCTGTACCCCATGTATCAAACCAAGCAGGAATATTTTTTTCTTCAAACGCACGTTTTAGGTTGAAGAATGAATCCAGACCATCTTGTTCCCAATCGCCTAGACCGGTACATACAATAATATCCGCTTGGCGGTATTTATCAATAAACCAGCCGTCGTTTTGGTTCCAGATATAGTCAGATGGTGAGTTCTGATAAACAACATCGTCATTGCCATAGTCTTGATTGTTGTTGAAGAAACGAGCATCATAGACACCTGAAAGGGCGATGACTTTTGTGAAAACATCTGGATGTTGCAGGAAGAAGTTTAAGGCATGGTAGGCTCCCATAGAGCAACCAGTCGTCATCATCCCATCGAACCAGCCTGTTTTATGCTTGATAAATGGAATCGCTTCTTCAATCACATAACGTTCATAGGCACGGTGAGCTTCTGCCTTATCATGAATGGATTTCCAGTCTGCCAACCAGCTTTCTGTATCAAAACTTGTCAGGGTGAAAAACTGAACATGACCTGCTTCAATCGAGCCACGACAAGCTTCAATCATCCCAAAATCAGCATATTCATTATAAGAACCGCCAGATGAGGCAAAGACAACAACAGGAATCCCTGCGTGACCGTAACGATTTAGATTCATTTCTCGGCCAAGATTTCCAGACCAATGACTTAAAAATTCAACGTGCATAGTAAAGCCTCCTATTTATATATTTTTGTTTTATGACCAATGTTCGCTTAGGAATCGTAGGCAAGCTGGCAAATAGAGCGCCCAAGCCTCCTCATTGTGAACAGCTCCCGAAACAACTTCTAAGGTTATGTTGTCCAATTTAACACCGCCAGCAATCAACTGTCGATAATAGCTTAAAGACGAATTAATATAGGCTTGTTTGATATTGCCAGCCATCAGCGTTTTATCTGTATCATCTGCTTCTTCTGTCCCAACATAGATGTAGACACGTTGATCTGAATCCAATTGTTGACGTTCAATATAACGGTCGAAAGCATCTTGATGAAGCCAGTTGGCAGATGAAAAGACACCCAGACAGCCAATCTGGTTCTGATAAGCCAATCCCATAAACTGGGTAATATTGCCTCCCAACGATGAGCCAATCATTGCAGTGTGAACTTTATCAGATTTTGTCCGGTATTCTTGATCAATAAATGGTTTGACGACATCCATCACAAATTCGGCATACAAGGTTCCCTTACCACCGAACTGCACGCCAGGAATCCCCATCTCACTAAACTTCCAAGCAGCGTATTCATGCATGCGATCAGCACCATCATTATCAATAGCCACTACGATCATTTTTGCAATGTCTGGATTACGCTTAATAGTTGGGATGACTTTCCATGAATGACCTGAAAAAGCTTCCTTACTGTAGAGTACATTCTGCCCATCGTGGAAATAGACAACGGGATAGGTCTCTTCTGTATTTTCAGCATATCCTTTCGGCAATAAAACACGGACTCGACGTTTTCTTCCTGTAAATGGTACATCTAATTCATGAGTTCTCATGTCCAAATAAAAGTAAGACTTATTCATATCTATCTCTTCCTTACGTATTTTAAGTATTATATCATAGTTTTTCTGGAATATTCAGAAAATTTAGTTATTTATTTGTAATTTTCGGATTTTCCGAACATAGTCAGTTAATGTCACAGAATTTTCTCATACATTTGGCGGTAATGATCCAATTCTTTTTCTTCTTGTTGTGTGATGTCTTCAATAATATCTAGCAAAATGGTACCTTTATCTCGTTTCCAGGTTGCCACAAATCGTCCTTTATAAAATACAACAGGTTTGACAATACCCGTCAAAGTATAGATATTACGGATGTATTTAGGATTAAAAAAGGGATTAGCTTTCTTTTCATAACCTAGCAAAAGTTGGTCAAATCCTGCAATGAAGAGGCAGTCAGGCAGTTCTGCTTCTTCTAATTCTCCAAGATAAAAGCGTTCTTCTCCTGCTACTTCAACGGTTTTCAGGTCTAATTGCTTCATCCATTTTAGGACCGTAGATTTATTTTCCTTGAAATAGTAACGGGCATCAGCTAGGCTGACAGGTCCAAAACCTGAAAAATACCTTCGAGCGATTTCCAGCTCTGCTTTTTCCCGAGAAAGTGGCTGAAAGTCTGTCAGACGATGAAAACGCTTAGCACCGTACTCTTGATAGACTTCTCCACGCTCGACCATGTAGCGAAAGAGGCCGCCCCAGGCGTTAAAGACCAGCTTCTCCTCTTCTTGTGTCATCTTTTCCCCACGGCAAAGGACCTTGAGAGCCTCACGAGTCATAGGACCTTGTTCAAGGGCTTCTAAAATCAGCTGGTGGTACTTCTGCTTGGTCTGAGGGCTAAACCCGTCCCGTCCTTCTGTTTTTAAGTATTCGGTGCTGGCCAGCCGCCCCTCGTGGATATAGAGGGGAATTTCCGACTTGAGATAGGCATGGACCGTTCGCCGAATGGACCACTGGCGTGTCAACTCCTCCTGCCAGCTACCCTCATGAAAATCCTCCGCTGTCATACGGTTACGAAATCCGACATGAACATAGGGCTGAAACTGAGCCTGCAAACCATTGAGATTTTGGCAGATTTGCTGAACAGACTGGGGTTTTAACAGACCTTGTTTCTGTAGAATAATTCCCTTCCAAGTATCGTGGTGCATCGTATTTCTCCTCCGCTTTTCTAATCCCAGTATAACACAAAAGACACCCGAAGGTGTCTGATGATAGTCTAAATATCTTAGTAAGCCAAAAACTCTTCCAAGTCCTTAAGGGAACGCTCTGCTATTGCCTCGTAACGCTCCTTCTTGTCGCGGATACGCGGTCCGTCCAGCTCCTTGATGATACCAAAGTTGACATTCATAGGCTGGAAGTGCTTGCTTTCGGTATGGGTGATGTAGAATGGCAGAGCTCCGATAGCTGTGGTCTGTGGGAAGATGACTGGGTCTTCGCCACGGAAACGGCGAACAGCATTGATACCAGCCACTAAACCAGAGGCGGCAGACTCGACATAGCCTTCTACTCCTGTCATTTGACCTGCAAAGAAAAGATTTGGATTTTTCTTGGTCGCAAAGGTCTGTTCCAATAAGTTTGGCGAATCCATGTAGGAATTGCGGTGCATAACGCCGTAGCGGACAAACTCCGCATTTTCAAGTCCTGGAATCATCTGGAAGACCCGCTTCTGCTCCCCCCACTTGAGATGGGTCTGGAAGCCGACAATGTTGTAGAGGCTACCTGCTGCGTTGTCCTGACGGAGCTGAACAACTGCGTACGGTGTCTTGTAATCGCCGTCACGAGGTCCCTTGTAATCTTCTGGGTATTCTAGACCAACTGGCTTCATTGGGCCATAGAGCATGGTTTTAATGCCACGTTTGGCCATGACCTCAATGGGCATACAGCCTTCAAAGTATTTTTCTTTTTCAAAGGAGTTAAGCGGTGCTTCCTCGGCTGAAATCAAGGCCTCATAGAAAGCGGTGAACTGCTCCTTATTCATCGGAGCATTGAGATAGGCAGCCTCTCCCTTGTCGTAACGGGACTTGAGATAAACCAAGTCCATGTTAATGGTCGAGCTGTCCACAATCGGCGCTGCCGCATCGTAGAAGTAAAAACCGTCGCCACCATTAAGCGCGTGAATCTTCTCCGCCAAGGCGTCAGATGTCAAAGGCCCCGTCGCGATAACTGTAATAGCATCTTCAGGAATCTCTGTAATCTCGCCACGAATGACCTCAATTAGCGGGTGGTTGTGAATCTCATCTGTGACTGCTTGAGAGAAATTTTCACGGTCCATGGCCATAGCACCGCCAGCAGGCACACGGTGGGCCTCGCCAGCTCGCATGATAATGGAATCCAAACGACGCATTTCTTCCTTAAGAAGACCGACAGCGTTGGTCAAACTATCACCACGGAATGAATTGGAACAAACCAACTCAGCAAACTTGTCTGTCTTGTGCTGAGGGGTCGGCTTGACTCCCCGCATCTCGTAAAGTTTGACGGGAATACCACGCTTGGCAATCTGATAAGCAGCTTCTGAGCCAGCCAAGCCAGCTCCGATAACATTAATGTGGGTTTGAGACATGAAACTAATACCTCTAGCCAGAAGATCTGACTACTGTTTGGGAATACCCCAAAACAGAACCTTTCTAAATTTTATACCTATCTAGTATACCAGAAAATGGCTAGAAAAGACAAAACTACCTTCATTGAAATGAAAGTAGTTTCACCTTTTTTACATAATATATTTTATGTATATCCTTTACTGTTCTATCGCTTATTTACAATAGCTCCGCTATATCTCCAACAACCTCAAAGTTCCAACCAAGTCCCCTATAAGAGTCGATTTCTTCCTGACTATACGGGAAAGTATTCAGCAAAATGGAATCCATTCCCAATTCATGAGCAATAGCTATATCGGATGTCAAATCATTACCAATCATAACCGTTTCCTCAATATCAAGATTATTTTCCTCTAAAACCAGTTGAAGAAATGCTGGTTCAGGCTTCTTCATCTTAAAGTCGGAAGAGATATAAATTTTTTCCATCAAATCAGCACAACCTGTCTGTTCAATTTCTGCCTGAGTAAAAATTCGTTGAGCATTGGAGAGAATAAATAATCGCGCTTCTCTATCCTTTAATGTCTGTAGACTAGTTAGGGTATTTTCATAAGCTTCTAACTTTTCACGTGAAAGTACGCGGAAAATCGCGGCTACTACTTGTCCAAAAGTCTCTAAATCAGTCGGTTTATTGGTACTTTGGTTTTCATTTGGTGCATCCGTTAATAGGCGAATGAAGATTGTTTCTAAATCAATTTCAACATACTGATGACTCACTGTTTCCGCGAGAGATCTCTCTGCCTCTTCTACAAAACGATGATAGGCATTTTTCAACTGGCGCGGCCGATAGGAACAACCAAAAGCATTGTAAATCTGTGTTAGCTGATTCCAGACCTCTAGTTTATTCTCATCTGTACGAATATCAACCAATGTACCATAAAAATCGAAGATATAGTTTTTGTAACTTTTCATGTCTTTCTCCTAATCTTTAGACAGCATTTTTTATATTATACCCCACAACGAAAACGTTTGCAACAATAGAACGAAAAAACCTACCACATTAAGTGATAGGTTTTTATTTTGATTGGAAACTCTATTATTTAAGAGTAACTGAAGCGCCTGCTTCTTCCAATTTAGCTTTGATTTCTTCAGCTTCTGCAGTTGCAACGCCTTCTTTAACCATAGCTGGTGCACCGTCAACAAGCTCTTTAGCTTCTTTAAGACCAAGACCAGTGATTTCACGTACAACTTTGATAACGCCAACTTTTTTGTCGCCAGCAGATGTCAATTCAACGTCGAATGAATCTTTAGCTTCTTCAGCAGCACCACCAGCTGCAGCAACAGCTACAGGAGCAGCTGCAGTTACACCAAATTCTTCTTCGATAGCTTTAACAAGGTCGTTAAGCTCAAGGATAGTAGCTTCTTTAATTTCAGCAATAATGTTTTCAATGTTCAATGCCATTGTGATTTTCCTCCAATTTAGGTTTTTAAATAGTTTGTAGCACTAAGCAGCTACGCTCTGACGCATTAAGCTGCGTCTTCTTTTTCTGCAACAGCTTTGACAGCGTATGCAACGTTGCGAACTGGCGCTTGAAGTACAGAAAGCAACATAGAAAGCATGCCTTCGCGGTTTGGCAATGTAGCAAGTGCTTCGATTTCTTCTTTAGAAGAAACTTTACCTTCTACAGCTCCACCTTTGATTTCAAGAGCATCAGCAGTTTTCGCGAAATCATAAATTGTTTTAGCTGGAGCAACTGCATCATTTGAGAATGCAACTGCAGATGGACCTACAAACAATTCTGCAAGACCTTCAAGACCAGCTTGCTCAGCAGCACGACGCAAGATTGAGTTTTTGATAACTTTGTACTCAACTTCTGCACCACGCAAGTTACGACGAAGAACTGTATCTTGTTCTACTGTCAAACCACGAGCGTCTACAACAACGATAGATGTTGCAGCTTTCATTTGCTCAGCAACGGCATTTACTAATTCCGCTTTTTTAGCGATAATAGCTTCACTCATTTTTTTACCTCCGTTTTTATTTTGGGCTAGGCACAAAAAAATCGCACCTAAACCTAGACACGAAAGTACAAATACGTTTATCTCAATAATCGTTTTGTGCCTCGGTAGGATGTTTATGAGTCCAGCTCCCCTACTGTCTTAGGTCAGTTTTTTCAAACCTCAATTATTATAACACAGTATTTTCAATAATGCAAGACTTTTATCCTATTTTCTAAAATTTTTTTAAACAGTAAATTCCCAAAGTAAGTTCTAGTCTGTCTTAAAAACTGGAAACTAGAATGAGACAAAGAAATAAGGTAGAACTTACTATGGGACAAGTTGGTAACCGACAATGAAAAACAAACACT
>NZ_JAOTGD010000018.1:0-21021 GCF_044427405.1 Streptococcus sp. 2020WUSS089
TCTATCATCTTCTGATGGACTTGTCAACACTTTTTCGAAACTTTTTTTCGTTCCGCTACTGACTAGCCCCTCAAGAGACAACTCAATTATTCTATCACGACTTATACACATTGTCAACCGGTTTTTTGATATTTTTACACTGGAAGTTCTATGTAGATACTAAAGCATAAGGTTAATTCCAAATAATACCGCTAAATCAGTCAATCAGGCACTTAAGTTACTATTGGCTGAGTATCACATTTAGTCACTCCTCTCCTATTCCTTCTTCTCTTTGCTATAACCTAGATAAAAAGAAACTGAACAGAACTTTTTATAATACTTCTGCCCAATTTCTTGATTCGATTAACATAATGTTAGTGACTAGCTTTAGCGAAAGTCTTTCAAATGAATTTGTAGATCACGTATCATTTCACGGCGACCATTAAAACATTGTCCGCTAATTAATTTTTCGTATTTATCAAGTTGATCATTGCTCAGATTTTTTCGATAATCTCTCAAGGCACCTCTCAACATTAATAGTTCATCGTTTATCAATCCCGGTGATTGTATTGCGTGAGATAATTCGTGAATATCTTCATGTGGCATACGGTCAAACTTGCGTTTTTGACTTTCCTGTTTACGGATACGATCCTTGATTCGATTTCTGAACTTGACTTTGAAATAACAATATAATTGAACTTGTTCATCAACTAGCCACGGTTGATCTTCCAACAATTCAAATAAGGTCATCATTCCTTCTTGTTCCCAATCATCTCGATCCCATAGTTTAATGTAAAACTCTTTTCGAGCCTTGTTTACAATACCTTTAACGCTTGCGTACACTTTTTCGAATTCCATTTCTTAATCTCCTTTTGTTGATGGTTTAAGTTTATCGAAAAGTGCTGTCTTTCTACAGGACATTTTTGTCTAGCATACTTTATTTGATTTTTCTTTTTTAAAGTACATTTGCTATTGATACTCTATGGCAAACATTGCATTCTGCTCCAGAAGGTAATTATTTGGTATAGTTCTAAGATTGAGATAAATAACTGATTCGTTTTTCTTGTAAATACCCTGTTTCTGATGTGTAGCCTGTAAAAAAGCCTTCGCCAAAATTATGTACTTAGCGAAGGCTTGGTGGTTATTTTAGTGGTTAAGAGTGAGGGCAGATCCGTTATGGAATGTCTTGCCCAGAGTATTTTTATACTACTCTTTCGTATTAATTTTCTCTTTTATTTCTTCATAAGAAAGGGGATGAACATCTTCGTCATCGTGTTCAATATTCTCTGGCATTTTGCCTGTTTCATACAGAGATTTAATTTGAACACTATCAAGAGTTTCATATTTGAGAAGTGCTTCTGCAATCAGTTTGTGTGTATCACGGTTTGATTGAATAATATCTGCAGCTTTATTTCGAGCCTCATTTAGCAGATCTCTTACTTCATTATCTAACTCATATGCAGTTTGCTCAGAAATATGTTTTTGAGTTGTTTGTCCACCAAACATTGCATGACTGCCTTCATACTGCATTGGTCCCATTTTTTCACTCATACCATATTCTGCAACCATAGCACGCGCCATCTGTGTAGCTTGTTCAAAGTCATTTGAGGCACCGGTTGTTTGGGTATTAAAAATAATTTCTTCCGCAACACGACCACCCATAAGACCAGCCAATTGCTCCTTCATATCTTCTTTAGATAGAAGCATTTGATCTTCTTTAGGAAGGGCAATCATGTATCCACCTGCGCGACCGCGGGGAACAATTGTTACTTTGTGAACTTCACGTGCATTTGATAGTACGAGACCAACAATTGTATGACCTGCTTCATGGTAGGCAACGATTTCGCGTTCTTTGGCTGAAACTTGACGGTCTTTCTTAGATGGACCTGCAATTACACGATCTTCTGCTTCGTCAATATCTGAAGCATCAATGACAGTCTTGTTTCGACGTGCTGCTACAAGGGCTGCTTCGTTAAGAACATTCTCTAAATCTGCACCAACAAATCCTGGTGTTTGTTGTGCTACTAATTTCAAATCTACATCTGCTGCTAATGGTTTATTCTTCGCATGAACTTTAAGGATTGCTTCACGTCCTTTAACATCCGGACGACCAACCAATACTTTACGGTCAAAACGACCTGGACGAAGAAGGGCAGGGTCTAAAACATCACTACGGTTGGTTGCGGCAATGACAATGATCCCTTCGTTGCCTTCAAAACCATCCATTTCAATTAGGAGTTGGTTGAGGGTTTGTTCACGTTCATCGTTACCACCACCCATGCCGACACCACGTTGGCGACCGACAGCATCGATTTCATCGATGAAAATAATGGCTGGTGCTGCTTTTTTTGCATCTTCAAATAATGAACGAACACGGCTGGCACCGACACCAACAAACATTTCAACAAAATCTGAACCAGAAATAGAGAAGAATGGCACACCCGCTTCACCCGCTACTGCTTTGGCAAGCAAGGTTTTACCTGTTCCTGGAGGACCCTCTAGTAGCACACCTGCTGGAATACGTGCTCCAAGTTTAGTAAAGCGTTTTGGATCCTTCAAAAATTCAACAACTTCAACTAATTCTTGTTTTTCTTCCTCTGCACCTGCTACATCTGAGAAACGTACCTTGATGTTACTTTGTTCCAAAGCTTTAGCTTTATTCCGTCCAAAGTTCATGGCTCCTCGAGCCCCACCGCCACCCTGGTTCATCATCATCATAAAGAATACACCAGCAATGATAAGCGGTAACAAATTAAAGACAATATTTAACCAAAGTCCATTTGAACTTTCAGGTTTAATAGTAACCTTTACTCCATTTTCATTTGCAAGAGCTTGTAGCTCTGACAAATTCGTTTCTGACGGTAAAATTAGTGACTTAAAGTTTTTATACTTAACTTTGCTAGAAACTTGGAATAACTTAATAGATGAAGCTAACTCATCTTTAGCTTCCTGTTCTGTTTTGTACTTACCAGTAATTTCAATAACACTTGAATTTGGTTGATAAGTAATTTCAGATACATTATTATTTTTCAATTCAGTCACTACTTGTGAATAACTGATTTCTTGAGTTGCTACTTGCTGACCAGCGTTAAAAAATTGAAAGGCTGTAACAATAGTGGCAATAACGAGAATAATGAGAAAAGGATTTTTTATAAATCCTTTATTTGGTTGATTGTTCATAATATAGTAGGAAACCTTTTTCTATTTTGTGTAAACTTCCTCTTTGAGTACACCAACATAAGGAAGATTACGATAATTTTCATCATAATCTAAGCCAAATCCAACTACAAATTCATTTGGAATAGTAAAGCAAGTGTAGTCTGGCTCGATTTCAACAACACGACCTTCTGGTTTATCAAGAAGAGTGGCAATTTTAATAGAAGCTGCCTGACGCAAAGCAAAGAGTTCTTTCAATTCTTTTAATGTGCGACCAGTGTCAATAATATCCTCTACGAAGATGATATGTCGACCTGCAACACTATTGTCCAAATCCTTGATAATCTTAACGGTACCACTACTCTCCGTTCCGCCATGGTAGCTAGAAACAACCATATAATCCGTTTCTACATGGGCATCAATATGTTTCATTAATTCTGCCATAAATGGGATAGAACCTTTTAAAATTCCTACAAGAATAGGATTCTTATCTGCATAGTCTGTTGCTAGAATTTGACCGAGTTCTTTGCATTTTGCAACGATTTCTTCTTCTGAAACAAGAATTTTCTTAATATCTTTGTCCAACATAGTTGTTCTACTCTTTCATTTTTATATATAAGGTAGCTTTGATTATATCATTTTTTACTGATTTACTCAAATCACTGCTAACAAGATTCGTAATTCCATAAATTTCTCCATTCTGCTCGATAATAAGCGCATTTTGTCGAACTTTCTGTGAGATTTTATTATCAATAAACCAACGGCGGAGTTTTTTATTTACTCCGTTTATTAAAATGGTATCCCCAGCCTGCCTTCTCCTCACTACAATTGGATTTTCTGTAGGAAAATATAAAATACTATCCGCTTCTACCAAAGGATGATTGAGAGAAAAAATATATGAGCCGTAAGAAAAAATACCCTCTGATTTTATCATGATTTTTTCTGGTTGACTATCCGTCTCTAGTCCTATTTTATAAATTTGAAAACGATGATAATCCTTCTCTAACATGTAATCATTTTTCAATAAATGATAGTAGTTAGTTTTTGAACGCAATATATGTAATACTTCATTAAATTGTGGACGAGAGAGCTGTAAATCAGGAAATTTTTCCAAATATTCCTCTAATAGATAACTTTGTACTGCAGGTGTCTGTTGTTGAAAACTCATCACATCTGTAACGGATAAATCCTGTGTCAAATCTCTTAGCGCTTGAAATAGATTATTTGTATCAACTGCAAGATTATTGAGAGCAAGTTCGATTTTAGGATTTTCCTGTTTTAACTTTGGTAAATAGTCATTTCTGACTCTATTTCGAAAATATTTGAAATCTGCATTACTGCAATCTTCAAAATGAAATAGCTTATCAAAATCTGCCTTTTTAAAAGATAAAAGTGGTCGAATAAGTTCTCCTGTTGCAAAAGGCTGAGTCGGTTGAATTGCTGATAAGTGACGCAAACGCCCTCCTCTAATCAATCGCATAAAGACAGTTTCTGCCTGATCATCTGCATGGTGGGCTGTCACTAGTGCAGTGTAGCCTTCCTTCTCCATGATTGTAGCAAAAAATCCATAACGCCATTTTCGCGCCGCTTCTTCTGAAAAATCACCTTCAAAATAGGACAGATAAAAGGGAACATTACTTTCTTCTGCTAACTGTTTAAGATATTTTTCCTCGATGACAGATTCTTCCCTCTGTCCATGATTAATATGGGCAATTCCAAGTTCAATCCCTAACACTTGTTTGCATTCGTATAAAAGATGGAATAGGTTCATAGAATCTACCCCACCGGATACGGCTACTAGTACTTTCTTATGTTTATCAAAAAAGTGACCATCCTGTGTCACTTTTAAAAATCTATCTTTCATTTACTTTAAAATCCCGTAAATATCATTTGCAATTTGTGTAATCTCATCATAATTTGATTTATCTGTAAAAATAGATAAAACAAAAGGAGATCCTGCGTAAACAATCGCTACATCGTGTTTGACATCGTCTGCATCGCCAATTTTATGAGCAACTGGAACTGAGATGTCTTTCGAAATACGTTGATTATCAAATTGAGTAGATAACAAACTTTCTAGCACATAGCCATTTTGAATATATAAGGCTTCCATCATTTTCCCTGCGATCTCAGCTGAAGTTTCACGTGTAACCATACTCCACTCACTACCTGTTTTAGCAGTTATTACTTGATAAAAATTGGAATCGAATTTATTAGCTACATAATAAGAAAGTAAATTACTAGCTACATTGTCTGACTCTTTAGCAGTCTTATTGATCAATTCTTCCACTGAATAATCTTTGTTGTCAGGAGTTTTTGACAGTGAACCACTTCCTCCAGCAACATAAGCTCCTGGGAAGGACATAGATTCGGCTGTATATTTCACTTTAGTAGTCAAATCAATATACCCAGCATTCAGTTGCTCTTGAACGTAATAAAGAATTGGTAGTTTAGCAATGCTGGCAGAATAGAATAGTTTCTCTTGATTTACACCTGCAGTTTGACCTGTTGACAATTGTTTCACATATATACCAATAGTATCTTTGGAATATTTGTTAGTCAACAACTCTTGAACAGCTTCTACTCTATTATCCGTTTTAGAAAGATTATTTACTGCAATCCAACCTTTATCTGTAACATAGGCAAACTCACCTAGGGAAGTTGTTACAATTTTAGAAACCATAACAGCTTGATAGTGTTGTAAATCATTTTTTATTTCCGTAGCTTCGTTAGCAATTGGTGAGGTTAACAATGTGAAACCTTTTTTTGTCCAATAAGTTTGCTCAACAGTAGTTTCTGTAACAATTACATCATCAAATAGTAGATGCCTACTTGCAAGAATGTAACCCTTGTCATCTATTTGGAAAACCAATTCTTTTTTACTATTGACTAAAACATCCGTAATAGAAAAATGTTGGTTCGGCTGTAATTGTCCACCTGCTATAGTCAGTTCTTCATCCGAATAAAGATTCTCAGTTTGAAAAACATTTGGGTTTTGAGGGATAGTTTGAAAATACTGATCATAGATAGTATGAGTCAATTCGTATTCTTCTTGCGCTGTGAGTTCAAATGGTATTTCTGTACTATCGACCACCTGCCATCCAAATAAAACTGGCAATAACCATACGAGCAGTTTTTTCTGCATACTCCCTCCTTTCTAGGATTCATTTTCTTCTAACTTTAATTCTCTATTCTTTTGATTCAACTCTTCTAATTTTTCATCAGAATGCTGTAAAAATTGCTCTACAATTTTAAAAATAGATTCGGTCATTTTGGTAACCCTGGAATATTGTAGACAAATTCCCCTTCTTTAGAGTATTGATACTTAGCCCGAACATACTTTGCTGCATATTCCTCATTTTTCAATTTTGCAACCATCTCTGCTTCCTGCTTCTGTTCTTTGGTCAGTTCTTCGTAATTTTTTTCCAATTCAGCAAGTTTCTTTTCCTGCTGCTGAATATTAGTGTATGTCCCAACAAGATTGTAGGCAGGCAACATAAAAAGAAAGATAACTAGAATGAGAATTGCACCCATAAAACGATTTTTTTGTTGGCGTTCTGCCAATTGATGCTGAGTTTTTTTACGTTCCGACTGAATAAAGGCATTATTCAGTTGTAGAATTTTAGATTTCTTCATCTTTTTCTATCCTTTTTTCACTGATAATTTCATACATTTTCAGTGCGTCTTCTTTTTTAGTCGAATCTTTCATCTCAAGTACTTTTACAGTGAGTAGTTTATTACCAAATTGGATTTCAACCTGATCATTTACTTTTAAATCTGTTGAAGATTTCGCCAAAATCCCATTGACTTTTATTCGTCCTTTATCGGCAACTTCCTTCGCAACTGTTCGACGCTTGATAATGCGGGATACTTTCAAATATTTATCTAGTCTCATACTTTACCTCAGTTCACTATTTTACCATTTTTCAAGGTATTTGAGAAATTTATTCTGCCTTCCTTGCTTTAATTTCTTTTAATTTTTCGGCAAAAGAAATCAATTCCTCTAATATTTCATATTCTTTTTTCTGTTGAATGTTAAACACAACAGCTAGTTTTCCTTTATTTTCCGTTATCTGAGCTTTCAAATTTGTCACAGATAAAGCTTCAAAGTAATCTTGCGTTAGGAAAATTTGACCAGCCATAGGTTCGAATGTTACTGTCACTTGATGTTGTCGTCTAAGAACTGTATGACAGAAAACTTGGTCTAAAAATGACTTCAATAGACCGATTTCCAGTAAGTAGGCTACTACATCAGGATACTCTCCAAAACGGTCTATCAATTCTTCTTGTAATTCTTGATAGTTGACACGACTGTCAATATTCTTTATACGCTTGTAAATTTCAATTTTTTGTCGCTGATCAGCAATATAGTCACTTGGTAGATAGGCGTCAATCTGTAGGTTGACCTCAGTGTTGCTTTTCTGACGCTGAGACGCCTTGCCTTGTTTTTCTAAAATGGCTTGTTCTAGCAATTGTGAATACAATTCATACCCTACAGAATCAATAAATCCTGACTGGGCAGCGCCTAAAATATTTCCAGCTCCACGGATAGACAAATCTTGCATGGCAATCTTGAAACCTGATCCTAGTTCTGTAAAGCCCTTGATTGCCTCCAAACGTTTTTCAGCTACTTCTGTCAGGGACTTGTCTGGACGGTACATGAGATAGGCATAGGCAATCCGACTGGAACGGCCAACACGTCCTCGAAGTTGATAGAGAGTTGACAGTCCCATGTGATCGGCATTTTCAATAAACAGTGTATTAGCATTTGGAATATCAACACCTGTTTCGATGATTGTTGTGGTCACTAGAATATCATACTCACCCTCTACAAAGGCATAGAGAGTATTTTCTAATTGGATTTCCGACATTTGTCCATGGACGTATCCTATAGTAGCTTCTGGAACCAAGTCTTTTAATTCAGACACTTTCTGTTCAATGGTGTCAACTTTATTGTAAAGATAGTAAACCTGACCTCCGCGATCTATCTCACGAAGCATTGCATCTCGGATAACGGAAGGATTTGTTTCCATCACATAAGTTTGTACAGGATAGCGATTTGTCGGTGGAGTCTCAATTACTGATAAGTCACGGATTCCCAACATGGACATTTGCAATGTCCGAGGAATCGGAGTTGCAGTTAGGGTTAGGACATCTATTTTCTTTTTCAGTTCCTTCAAGCGTTCCTTATGCTTGACACCAAACCGTTGCTCTTCATCAATAACCAGTAAACCTAAATCAGCAAAAACAACATCTTTTGATAGGAGGCGATGGGTACCAATCAAGATGTCAACTTGGCCTTTTTTCAACTTCTCAAGTGTTTTTTCCTGCTCTGCCTTTGTTTTAAAACGACTCATAACATCAACATTAACAGGAAATTCTGCAAACCGTTCTTGGAAATTAGCGTAGTGTTGCTGGGCTAAAACAGTTGTAGGAACAAGAATAGCTACTTGCTTGCCATCATTGACAGCTTTGAAAGCAGCGCGCATAGCTACCTCTGTCTTACCAAAGCCGACATCCCCTACCAGCAAACGATCCATTGGAGAGTCCTTTTCCATATCTTGTTTGATTTCATAAATGGAACGAAGTTGGTCGTCGGTTTCCACATGTGTAAAGTAGTTGTCAAACTCAACCTGATTCTCATCATCTGGTGAAAAGGCAAAGCCTTTCAGTTGACTACGCTCCGCATAAAGCTTAATCAAATCATCTGCAATATCCTCCACTTGCTTCTGAACTTTTTGCTTGGTTCGTTGGAACCGACCATCGTTTAGTTTATTAACTTTTGGAGCTTTCCCATCAGATGCTAAGTATTTGGAGAGAAGATCAATTTGTTCTACAGGAATAGAAATGCGATCGGAGTTTTGATATTGAACCGTTAAATAATCACGATGAATGCCTGAAATTTCAATAGTCTCAATTCCTAAGTATTGACCGATACCATGAACATGGTGAACGACATAGTCACCAACTGCTAATTCACTATAGTCCTTAATACGTTCAGCGTTAGAAATATTGGTTCTACGTGTCTTACGCTTCATTTTCTTATTGAAAATCTCTTTTTCAGTGATGAAAACTAGTTTCTCATCCATCAAATGAAAACCTGAAGCTAACTGACCAATCGTAACCTGTTGCTGACCTTCTACTAACTTATCTGCCGCATGTACTGGAAGATGGATATCATACTCTTGTAAAGTTTTCTGTAAAGTCTGTAAACTTACATCAGAACTCGCTTGAATAACAACGGTATTGTTTGACTTCGCATACCGAGTCAATTCATCTTTTAACAGTGGAATCTGGTGGAAAAATTCCTGCATAGGATACTGTGTGAATTGATAGAGAGCATCAAACTTTACATTACCTAAACCTTTTTGAAAACTTGAAAAGAAAGTGGCAGGTTTGTATTTTCTTAACTCCGAATAGGTAGATGCAAAATAGTGCAAACTTGACACTGATTTTCCCTTTTGTAAATCATCTGTCAATAACTCTGCTGATTCTTTTTCAAATTGAGCCTGCTTGTCAGCAATTTTATGAAAATCATCTAAAAATAAGGGAGAACCCTTTGGCAAATAATCCAACAATGTCCAAGATTGTTCATATAAAAATGATAGAAATTTTCGTAAATCGGGATGACGATATTCCGTTTGCATATCTGCCACGACTTCTCGTAAATAAGACTGCTGCTCCCCACTTCTAGATTGGTCAATAGAGATTTGGATTTTCTGACTAGCCCGCTCATAGTCAGTAGACGATAAAATAATATCTGATGCTGGTGACAAACTGATTTGTTCGAGATTCTCTAAAGACTTTTGACTATCTACATCAAAAATACGGATGCCATCAATTTCATCTCCAAAGAATTCTAAACGGCAGGGAGATGCCGCTTGCATATCAAAAATATCTAGAATATCCCCTCGTTGGCTGAATTCCCCTTGTGTTAAAACACGAGAAACTTTTTTATAACCTATATTGACAAGTTTCTTTACAAGATTGTCAACTTCTATTTCTTGACCAACTTCAAGCTTTATTTTAGAACCTTTATAAGTCTCAGGACTCGGCAATAAGACCCGACAAGCAGCCATACTAGCAACTAAAATTCCTGAACTGGTAGAATCTGTCAAGAAATTTAAACTGTCAATCCTTGATTGAGTCCGTTCTTTTGATGCAAAAACAAACTCGGCAATAGGACTATCATCTGTAAAAAAGTTGTAAACATTCTCACTTCCAACGATGGCTGTTAAATCTGCAACTAATTTCTCAGCATCATTTTGAGTAGCAGTCACAATCATAATCTTTTCAGCCAAACAATCATAGGCAGTCGCCATGACTAATGACTTACTGGTGCCAGTGAGTCCTAATAATAGTTGGCGATCTGACTTGTTTAAGCCAGACTGCCACTGATTGATTTGCTTATTTTTGTGAAGAAGATCTAGTATATTCATTATCCGTTAAACTTTCTCATGATGCTATCAAAATCGTCCTCTTCCAGATAAAAGTTGACAGCCTTGTCAAGTTTATCTAGTGCTAAGTCGATTTCAATACGGTCTTCTGTATCAAATCCAGATAAGACGTGATTGACAACGCTCATCTTTCCTTTTGGACGACCAATACCTATCTTAATGCGATCAAATTCTTGTGTTCCAATGTGCTTGACAATGGATTTAATCCCATTGTGGCCACCAGCTGAACCCTTTTGACGAAAACGGATTTTCCCAACAGCCATGTCCAAGTCGTCGTAAGCCACCAAAATATCTGTCTCATCTAGACCATAATAGGTCATCAAGGCATGGACAGCCTTACCTGATTCGTTCATGAAGGTCGTTGGCTTTACTAGATAGATTTTTTCACCGTCAATAAAGGTTGTGGCAATGTCTGCTTGGAAAATCTTATCGTGACTAAAAGTTACATTTTCACGCTTGGCAATCTTATCTAGCAACATAAAGCCGACATTGTGCTTGGTTTCAAAATAGCGATCCCCAGGATTTCCTAGGCCTATAATCAATCGTGTCATTTTTTCTCCTTTTCATCACTTAGTTTATCTTTTATTACTTCAACGAACGGAGGCTGGGCAAAAAGCCCAGCACCGCTTCTCAAAGTTAGTGTCAACATCTCTGCAATTCGTGTTTTACACTCCAAATCTAACCATTACGACTGTTGCGAACAAAGTTCGCCTTATCTCCAACCTCAAACTGTCTCCCAGACAGTTTGAGCTGTGCGGGGGGTGGGAGTGAAACAGTCTGGGAATAGACTGTTTCAGCTCAACAACTAGAAATAAAGACTTGTTGACGAACTCTTCTATGAATGGTTGAGTTCTTTCCCACTCACTATTTCCCGATTCAAATAATTATGAAATTATTTGAACTCATCTTGTCGTACTCTAGTACTGCCTACGGTTCGTTGCCTAGTACTAAAAGCAAACTAAACGACTAGAAATACCAAAAGGCTGGAAAATGTATTCCAACCTAATTGTCTATTATACATTAAAGCGGAACTCCATGATGTCCCCATCTTGAACGACGTATTCTTTTCCTTCTTCACGGAGGCGTCCTGCTTCCTTGACTGCCTTTTCAGAGCCGTATTGAATCAAATCATCATAGGACATGGTTACGGCACGGATAAAGCCTTTTTCGAAGTCTGAGTGGATGATGCCAGCACATTGAGGAGCTTTCATACCACGTTTGAAGGTCCAAGCACGAACTTCCTTCTCTCCTGCTGTAAAGTAGGTGCCTAGACCAAGCAAGTGATAGGCTGCACGTGTTAATTTGTCCACACCAGATTCTGTCAAGCCGAGGGCTTCCAAAAACTCACCCTTGTCTTCATCATCGAGTTCTGAAATTTCTTCTTCAGCACGCGCAGAAATCACCACTACTTCTGCATTTTCTGTTGCTGCAAAGTCACGGATTTGCTGAACATAGCTGATAGACTCTGGATCTGCTACCTTGTCTTCATCGACGTTGGCAACATAGAGGACTGGTTTAGTGGTCAAGAGGAAGAGTTGCTTAACGATTTTTTGTTCTTCATCTGTGAAGTCAACTGTACGAGCAGATTTTCCGTCTTCTAGGACAGGTTTGATTTTTTCAAGGACTGCAAATTCTGCTACAGAATCCTTGTCTTTTTGTGTACGGGCCATTTTTTCTACACGCGCATAACGCTTGTTGATGCTCTCTAGGTCCGCCAAAATCAATTCTAGGTTAATGGTATCAATGTCTGCGATAGGATCAACAAAGGCATCTTCACGGCCTTGTTCACGCATGACATTTTCATCGTCAAAGGCACGCACCACATGGACAATGGCGTCAACTTCGCGGATATTGGCCAAGAATTTATTTCCAAGCCCTTCACCTTTAGAGGCACCTTTTACGATACCAGCAATATCAGTAAATTCAAAAGTGGTTGGAACTGTCTTTTTAGGAGTGATGAGTTCTGTCAACTTCTGCAAACGCTCATCAGGCACTTCTACCATGCCGACGTTTGGATCAATGGTCGCGAAAGGGTAGTTGGCAGCCTCTGCTCCTGCCTTTGTAATCGCATTAAATAGGGTTGATTTACCAACGTTTGGCAAACCGACGATTCCTGCTGTTAAAGCCATGTTTTTTACTCTCCAATTAAAAATTCAATCATGACTATTATAGCAGAAAAATAGAGAAAAAGCTTGCCGATTGGCAAGCTTCGTTAAAAATAATGCATAATGAAAAATGAACCTAAAACAACAACTGCAACAAAAATGAGAGAGATAATATCTCCTCTTGTAAGAGGTCGTTTGGATTCTTCGTTCAAGTATTCCCAAACATTCATTTTTCCTCGTTGTTCCACCACAATTTCCTTCTCAGGCTCTTTTCCTAAAACCAGATAATCCAGACTGACACCAAAAATTTCTGCCAGCTGGACCAGTTTGTCGATATCTGGCGTTGCTTCACCATTTTCCCACTTGGAAACAGCCTGACGGGAAATATAGAGTTTCTCTGCCAACTCATCTTGGGATAGGTTATTGGCTGTTCTTAAAACTCGAATTTGCTGTGCTAACTGATTCATGATCATTTCCTCCTCTTTTTTATAAGTCTATTATAGTTTAGAAAGGAACAGTTGACTAGCACTTTTTAGGAAATATTCGCAACCAGCAGTTGCAAACTGTCAACTAGGTTTCACTAGGCAGCACTTGTTGCATTTTTCGTTCAAAATCATGCCGGCTCATCATGACTACATGGTCACAGTTGGTACAGCGGATTTTGATATCCGCTCCTAGACGGATGACTTCCCATTTATTGGCCTTCTTGCCGGTCGATTTGATGACACAGGCATGAGGCTTTTTCATTTCGACAAAGGATCCTAATTGATACATACTTCCTCCTTAAAGATACATACTTCTTTCCTGATAGGTTAACGTTACCTCATTTGCAGTGCATATCTCTCCATCTATTTGCAATAATAATTTTTCTTTTGATTTTAAAACTACATCTACCCCTGTTAAATGCTGAATTGTATGAGAAGATTCATGCCTCTTCGTTAATAAGGCTAACAATGATTGTAGACGTTGGTAGAAATTTCCATTTTTGAAGTAAACAATATCTACTTCCTTCTTTTTAGCACTTGCTGTTGGCCATATCATGATTCCTCCACCAAAATAAAGACTATTTGCTACAGAAATAAAAAAGAGATTACCTAACTGATAAGATTTTCCATCAAGAGTTAATTCTAAGTTTATAGCTTGTTTTGAAAATAATGTTTTAATACCAAAGAATAGATAAGTTAACTTCCCAAGTTTTACCTTGTTCAGAATTTTTTTCAAAATTGAATTCGTTGAACCATTGATAACTTGAGCTGCAAAGCCAAAATCCATACTATTTACAACCGTTCCGTATGAACTGTTTAAAACATATATCCGACTTGTTTTTCCCTCTAAAATGGCATCTACACTTCTATAGAGCGATGTTATATTCATTGCTTTTGCAAAATCATTTCCAGATCCTGTTGGATAATAAGCAAACGGTAGACTAGCTGGCCAAAAACGCAAGGCTTTAGATAGGGTGCCGTCTCCGCCTAAAATCATTAATTGGTCTTCACTACTGACAAACTCCTTTAAAATAGCCTCTATTTGACTTTTTTCATCCTCAGGCCCAACTGTCATAAAAATGTTAACTGCAAGCTGTGGATAACTTTCTTTTATTTTGAATATGATGTGTTCTGCAGTATGGCTACCAGCACTAGGATTAGCTAATATATATAACGTCATTTATTCCCCATCACTAAATATATAAAAATAAGCTAGGTGCTATTTTTTAGTATAACATAAAAACGGCTAGTTTAGCCGTTCTTAATATTATTTAGTTGGTACGAACTGGTGTAACCAATTGAATAAAATCTTCCCCTTCATTATTGGGAATCAATGTAAATGGACGGACAGAAGAGATAAAGCTAATTTTCACTTGTTCACTAGTTGTGGCTTTCAATGCTTCTATCAAGTAAGTTGGGTTAAAGCTGATTACTAAGTCTTCACCTGATACTTCTACAGTATCTAATTCCTCATTCACACGTCCAACTTCTGGAGAATTTACATGAGCCGATACAACATTATTAGCAATTTCTAGTTTTACTGTACCATTTTGGGTTGCATTTGAAAGAAGACGAGCACGCTCCATCGAGTGACGAAGATTTGCAGTATCAAAAATTGCAGTTGTTTTAAACTCGGTTGGAATTAAGCGGTCGGTATCAGGGTAGGTACCCTCTAATAATCGTGTATAGAAGCTAATATGCTCGCTTCTAAAAAGGATTTGATTATTTGAAAAGAAGACTTCTACTGTTTCAATATCATCTGTAAAAACTGCAGTAAATTCACGGAGAGAACGACTTGGAATGACAACATTAAAATCATCACCAGATGTATCAAGGACCAATTTCCGTTGGCTCATACGGTGTGAATCTGTTGCAACAGTTTTTAGATTTTTATTTTCTGTTAAAACAAAATGAACACCCGTAAGAATAGGACGACTTTCTTGTGTAGAAGCTGCAAATGCTGTTTCATTAATTGTTTGTTTCAATACTTTGGTTTCTAACACCAATGGTTTTGAAGTTGGAACTTCCTGTAAACGAGGATACTGTTCTGCTTCTTTTCCCTTTAATGTAATTTCAGACTTACCACTTGTCAAAACGATTTGCTTTTGTTCAATTTCATTGAAGTCAAGGACCAAATCCGGCATGCTGGATACGACATTAATAAAGAAACCAGCTTCTAAGAGAATGGAACCTGGAGAACTGATCAAAAGTCCTGCATTTTCATCTTGAATAGAAATAAAATGTTCAATCGAGATTTGTCCATTTGAACCAGTTAAAGTGATTCCTTCACTAGTTACTGTAATTTTTACTGTTGAAAGAATTGGAATAGCATTTTTTGTACTGATTGCCCGTTTAGTAATACTAAGTGCTTGTAGAAATATATTTTTATTAATAGAAAATTGAATCATGGATTCTCCTTTATTTATTATCTATAAGGTTAATAGTAATAGTAGTTTCTGTGTATTCTGTGGAAAAGTGATGAAAGACCAATAAAACTGCGGAAATTAACTTGTTCACAACTTGTGGAAAAAACAGAAGTTTTTTAAAAAGTTATACACAGGTTAACGAAGTTTATTTTTTATACTGGTAATCTCTATTTCTAAATTCTCATCATCCAAGAGGAGAGTTTTTATTTTATTGTATGCATGCATAACGGTTGTATGGTCTCGATTACCAAATTCTTTCCCAATTTTTGGAAGGGAATTGTCTGTCATTTCACGTGCTAAAAACATAGCAACTTGTCGCGCGTGAACGATATGTTGAACACGCTTAGAACCTTTTAATTCTTTCAAGCTGACACCGTAGAAATTTCCCACTTCGGTTTGGATTTTCTCAATAGGAATAACCATGTTTTGTGGATTTGTTTGTTTTCTTGATCGAATAGCCTCAGCAGCAACCTCGACACTTATCTCAGACAGTTGCCGCATAGTGGCTATCAAATGGATATCTTTTAAGGCACCTTCAAGGTCACGTACGTTCGAATCAAATTGCCCAGCTAGATAGGATAGCGTCTCATTTGTAAAGTTATAAGGCAGGTTCTCGCACTTGTTACGTAAAATTGCGATACGTGTTTCAAAATCAGGTGGAGTGATTTCACTGGTTAACCCCCATTTGAAACGTGTTACTAGTCTTTCTTCCAAATTGTCTAAGTGATCGGGATTACGGTCACTTGTGAGTACAATCTGCTTATTTTTTTCATGAAGCGCATTAAAAGTATGGAAAAATTCTTCCTGTGTTGTTGCTTTATTACGGAGAGACTGAATGTCATCAATTAAAAGTAAGTCCAGATTGCGATAAGTTTTTTTGAAACTTTCCATATCATTGAGACGGAGGTGTTCTAAAAATTCATTGATGAATGTTTCCGATGAGACATATTTTATCCTTGCCTGGGGATTATCGGCTAGAACCTTATTTCCAATCGCATTTAAAATATGAGTTTTTCCAAGACCAGGACCACCAAAAATGAATAATGGATTGTAGAGCTCACCTAGGTTATCAGATACAGCTAAAGCTGCAGCCTTTGCCCAGTGATTATTGTCTCCTTGTACAAAATTAGCAAAGGTGTACTGGGATTTTATATCAGAATGAACCGGTTTAAAAGTTTCTTGAGGCGTAGCCGGCTCAGGTGTCTGTACCTGGTGAACCACTGAACTTCTTGCGTTTGTAATGTTCTTAATTTCCTGTTCATCTTCTGTAAATTGATATTGGATGGCAAGAGGTTCTCCGTAGATTTCAAAACTAGCGGCAATCATTAACTCTTCGAAGTTTTTTTCCCAAAAATCTTTTTTAAATGGACGATTTAAGAAAATATTTGCAACTTGCTGGTTGATTCCAAGTAATTTTGCATCAGCGACATAAAAATCATAAATAGATGGCTTAAAATTTACTTTTGCTAATTCAATAAATCGTTGCCAAAAAAGTTGTTCTTGGTTCATATTTTCCCCCTTTCACATTATATTCGTTAGAATAGTGTACCATAAAAAATAAAAGTTTTCCACAGATAATTTTAAAAATCCACACTGTTAAGAAAAGTTTTCCACAAGATGTGAATAAAAGTCAGAACCTTTGCTGGTCCTGACTTTTTGTAATGATTTTAGTGTGGAAAAGAGTGTTTATAAAAATAAATTGTAAACAAGTCTATTTAAAATTGTTGATAATTCTTTCGAATTCATCGAGGTCATTAAAGCTAATTCGAATTTCTCCGCTCCCGTTTTTCTTCTTGAGAATTTTTGTAGTTGTTCCAAGAGTTTTACTGAGTGAATCTTCCTGTTCTTTTAAAAATTGGTCGCGTTGTTTAAGCTTAGTGTGTTTTTTCTTATTTGCAGCTATTAATTTTTCAAGCGTACGCACACTTAAATCCTTTGATAAAATGAGTTGAACCCATTCGGCTTGCTTTTCTTCTGAAAATGACACCAATTGTCGCGCGTGCCCTTGTGAAATTTTTCCTTCTTCTACAGCTTGTTTAGTCTGAGATGATAGATTTAGTAGGCGCAATAAATTACTGATATATGGTCTTGATTTTCCCATGATTTGAGCAACTTCATCATGTGTTAACCCTCTACTAATCAATTTTTGATAAGAGGCTGCTTCTTCTATCGGATTTAAGTTAGAACGCTGCAGATTCTCTATGATAGCCTGATAGAGTAAATCATCATCAGTCAGCTCTTTTACCACTGCTGGTATTGTAGTTAGTCCAGCTAATTGACTGGCTCGCAATCTTCTTTCTCCAGCTAATAATTCGTATCCGATAATAGAAGATTTTCTTACAATAATCGGTTGAATTAAGCCATTTTCCTTAATAGACTGAGCAAGCTCAAGTAGCTCCTTTTCATCAAAATGAATTCTTGGCTGATAGGGATTGGGATGGATTTCTGAAATATTTAGTGTACGTAATTCTTCCATATATCCTTATTCTAGCAAAAAAAATGAGACTTTACAATTGTGTAAAGTCTCATTTGTCAATTATTCGCTAAGTTCTTCTGTAGAATGTGTCAACTTAATGTCAACAGTTTGTTTCTGATTATTGCGGTAATAAGTTACAGTGATTGTATCTCCAATTTGATGTTTGTAGAGAGCGCTCTGGAGGTCACTCTTATTTTGAATAGCTTCTCCGTCAATTTCAGTAATAACATCAAAAGTTTCTAATTTTCCATCTGCAGGTAGTCCACTTTGTGTAGAGACAATTACTACACCGGATGTTAATTCCGTATTTGATAATCCAGCTTTTTCCAATTGACTAGTTGACAAGGTCGTCAAGTTAACCATATGAACTCCAAGAGCAGGTCGGCTAACTTTTCCATCTTTTTCAAGTTGATTGATAATAGCTACGGCATCATTTGCAGGAATAGCAAATCCCATCCCTTCCACAGCCACACCAGAGCTACTTACAGAACTTGAGGTGATTTTGCTAGAGGTGATACCAATGACTTGTCCTTGGATATTAATCAATGGTCCACCAGAGTTTCCTGGGTTGATAGCTGTATCAGTTTGAATAGCGTTGGTTGAGATTGTTTGTCCGTCTTCTGATTGTGAAGTAACTGTCCGACTTAGGCTGGAAATAATACCTTGAGTAACTGTATTGGCGTAGACACTACCTAGAGGACTACCAATTGCGATAGCAGTTTCTCCAACTTTAATTGTATCGGAATCAGCAAATTCAGCAACAGTAGTGACTTTATCTGCTGATATTTTTATAACAGCTATATCAGAATAGGTATCGGAACCAACGAGTTCACCGCTGATTTTTTCTCCAGATGCTAAAAGAATATCAATCTTTTCTGCGTTATTAATAACATGCGTATTTGTCACAATATAGGCATATTGACCATCTTTTTTATAGATAACCCCAGACCCCTCTCCAGCAACAGCTAGTTCGTCAGATGATTCAATATTTCCAAAGATAGCACCAAGACTATTGTTGGCTGACTTTTGGTAATTAATAACAGACACAACAGCATTTTGTACTTTCTCTACAGCTTTTGTGGTGGAAGTTTCATTATTATATTGAACATTGCTGACACTAGTGATAGTAGAATTTGCTTGTTGAACCTGTGGTTGGAAGAAAGAGGCTGATAAGGCCCCGATAAGACCCCCAAAAAATCCAATTACAAATAGAATCGCAAATTTCAAATATTTTTTCATATAAAGAATCCTTTCCATTTCTTTAATTTTCCTTAAGATTACTCTTGCTTTCTTAATTATAGCTTAAAGTTTTCAAAAATCAATCCACAACCTGTGGATAACTCTGTGAATTATGTGAAAAACTGTAGCCATATCCTGATTTTCTAAAAATATTTTCTGTCGTATGCTTGTGGATATGTTACAATTATTTTATGAAAATAAAATTAATTACCGTTGGAAAATTGAAAGAAAAGTACCTCAAAGAAGGTATTGCAGAATATAGTAAACGATTGGGACGATTTACTAAGTTGGATATGATTGAGCTTCCTGATGAAAAAACACCAGATAAAGCCAGTCAGGCAGAGAATGAACAAATATTAAAAAAAGAAGCCGATAGAATTATGTCTAAAATTGGAGAGCGAGATTTTGTCATTGCCTTAGCGATAGAAGGGAAACAATTTCCATCGGAAGAATTTAGTCAAAAGCTATCTGATATTGCAGTAAATGGGTATTCAGATATAACTTTTATCATCGGTGGTAGTTTGGGTCTCGATTCTTGTATTAAAAAAAGAGCTAATTTGTTGATGAGTTTTGGACAGTTGACACTTCCCCATCAACTAATGAAATTAGTTCTCATCGAGCAGATTTATCGTGCATTTATGATTCAGCAGGGAAGCCCATATCATAAGTAGTTTCACGTGAAACAAGGAGTGAAAATGAATCAAAAAGATTATCGTGTTTTTGAGGGATTGAGAATTGCTTGTTCATTAACGTTTATCAGTGGTTATTTAAATGCCTTTACCTTTGTGACTCAGGGTGGTCGCTTTGCTGGTGTACAATCTGGAAATGTTATTTCCCTAGCTTATTTTTTAGCTAAAGGTGACTTTGCGCAGGTAGTTAATTTTTCCATTCCTATTTTATTTTTTGTATTCGGACAATTTTTTACCTACTTAGCAAGAAGGTATTTTGAAAAACAAACATGGTCTTGGCACTTTGGTAGTAGTGTAATGATGTTAGTTCTTATTTTACTAACTATCATTCTCTCACCTATTATGCCTGCGTCTTTTACAATTGCTAGTCTAGCCTTCGTAGCCTCTATTCAAGTAGAAACATTTAGAAGGTTACGAGGTGCTCCGTATGCCAATGTGATGATGACAGGGAATGTCAAAAATGCTGCTTACCTCTGGTTTAAAGGAGTTATTGAAAAAGATTCAGAACTTAGAAAAACAGGTAGAAACATCTTATTGACCATTATAGGGTTTATGCTAGGTGTCATTATATCTACTCACCTATCCTTCCAATTTGAAGAATATGCCCTTATTGGTCTGATTTTGCCAGTTTTATATATTAATTATGAATTATGGCAAGAAAAAAGACCTACTCGAGGTAGGTCTAAATGATTCCAGCAGGATTCGAACCTGCGACCGTTCGCTTAGAAGGCGAATGCTCTATCCAGCTGAGCTATGGAACCTTAACCATTTTATTTTACATTAAACAAAGCACTCTGTCAATACAATAAAAAAGGTAAATTCTCAAAGTAAGTTCTAGTTCCCGTCCTTCCAGAAGTTACTTTGAGAAAACTGCATAACACTAACAGAATTTAGTCTCAGACTAAGTTCTGTTTTTGCCTAAAGCTGCAGATTCAAGGAATTTTTAGGGTTGAAAATGTTGAAAAAAAGAGTACACTAAAGTTACTGGCTCTGAGACGTCTCAAAGTAA
>NZ_JAOTGD010000019.1:0-10681 GCF_044427405.1 Streptococcus sp. 2020WUSS089
GGTTCTGTTGCAAAGTTTTAAATAAAGAATAAAATCCCTTACGGTATCTATGATTTAAGCTGGGATTCCCAATAATACCTTGATTTCAGTACAGACCGAAAACCCGAAGAGAGTGCCTTCTTTTCGGGTTTTCTTATATAATCCTCGGATGGCTTCCATGCCTTTAATCGTTGTAGAGGCAGTGCGTAAACTTCGATAGAATTTATTGCGTCTCTTTACTGGACGATGGTCTTGTTCAATCAAATTATTCAGGTATTTAATGGTACGATGTTCTGTCCCTTGATAAAAGCCGTATTCTTTTAGTTTCTTAAAGGCACTTGTAATAGAGGGGGCTTTATCTGTGACTACAACCTTCGGTTCATCAAACTGCTTCACTAACCGCTTAAGAAAAGCATAGGCTGCTTGTGTGTCCCGTTTTTTACGTAACCAAATATCCAAGGTTAAACCATCTGCATCGATGGCTCGATACAAATAATGCCATTTTACTTTAATTTTGATGTACGTTTCATCCATTTTCCATGAATAAAAGGATTTTTTATTTTTCTTTTTCCAAATTTGATAGAGTAGTTTGCCATATTCTTGCACCCAACGATAAATCGTCGTATGAGAAACGTTAATGCCACGATCATATAAGATTTCTTGAACTTCACGATAGCTAAGGTTATAACGAAGATAGTAGCCCACGGCTACAATAATCACATCCTGCTGAAATTGCTTTCCTTTAAAATGATTCATCGTCATTCCTCCTGCTATCTTTTTCTATTATTCTACCTTATTTGATAGTAGATTTAAAACTTTGCAACAGAACCTATTTATGTTACAATAATATTGACTTTTAAGAAAGGATTGATTCTAATGAAGAAAGCAGACAAGTAAGCCTCCTAAATTCACTTTAGATAAAAATTTGACTGTGCTCGATATCAGAAAGTTTAGTGAAATATGTGTGATGATGTATTACTTTGCATTAGATAAGAATTTATCTTTTTCTATTGAGAGTTTAGTGAATAAACTGGTACAATTTTTTTCGACTGATATCATGGGACTACAAACGTCTGAGCTTTCAAAGCGGACGATTGAACAAAGTTATCAGGACTTACGAACAAGACTTGAGCTTGTCCAAAATGGTGATATAACTACACTTAAACAGCTGAACCGGGATCAAGATTACCTTAATGCACTTTTTGAATTTTGTAATAATGAACAATCAACAAAATCCATGCTGACATTCTGTCTGTATCTATCGATGTACTATGCTATTGCTGGCGGTCTTCCTATTGAAATGTCAGGTGCAATCAGTAGCTATTACGGAAATCGCTTTAGTTCTCTGAGAAAAAGAGAAGAGTCCGTTGCTATGTATAACAGTATTTTGGAGCATTTCGCTTTAAGTACTGCAGATTATAGAGTATCTGGTGTCTCTTCAGACATAGCAAAAGCAGTCAGGATGATTAAAAGAAATATCAACCGTCAGCTCACCATTCAGTCAATATGCACAGAAATTGGTCTAAGTCAGTATCACTTCATGCGTAAATTCAAGATAGATATAGGTATGACTGTTGGTGCATACATTAAGAAGGAGAAAATAGCATATGCCAAATTTCTATTGGTATATACGAATCAGTCAATATCAGAAATTAGTGAATATCTTATATTTAACTCACAAAGTTACTTCACATCCGTGTTTAAAAAAGAAACAGGAAAAACGCCTTTTGAATATAGAAAGAGTGATTTGTAAAGCTGATGGCTAATGCAAAGAATCAATTGCGGCAATCCTTTTGTATCTTTTTCCAGTGTGGCTGCGGTTTCTGTTGACGGGAACAGCAGGGCATATGCGGAATCTGGTGTCGGATGAGATAACGGATCAGTTACTTTGTTTTTATCAGAAAGGGTGTAAGCTAAAACTTAGGCTAGCCATTGCGCTAGCGATTTGGTACAATAAGGGGGAAGTTGAATTATATTTGAAACGATAGGAGGGAGAAGCAAATGAAATCTACAACTAAAGTAACATTTAAAGAACTCCATGTATAGGTGGCTGTGACAAGCTTTACATGGAGTAGAATAATTATTGTCCAAAGCCACCTTTGCAATTGCTAGTACTAACGCAAAGGAGGATATGAAAATGCAATACAAAATAATTAATGGTGCCGTTTACTATGATGGTAATATGGTGTTGGAAAACATCGATATTGAAATCAATGATAATGAAAAGATTGCTATTGTTGGTAGAAATGGATGTGGAAAAACAACCTTGCTAAAAGCTATTATAGGCGAAATTGAATTAGAAGAAGGAACTGGTGAAAGTGAGTTTCAAGTAATAAAGACCGGTAACCCTTATATTAGCTATTTAAGACAGATGCCTTTTGAAGATGAAAGTATATCAATGGTGGATGAAGTCCGTACGGTATTTAAGACGCTTATTGATATGGAAAACAAGATGAAACAGCTGATAGATAAAATGGAGAATCAATATGATGATAAAATCATCAATGAATACTCTGATATCAGTGAAAGGTATATGGCTCTTGGAGGTCTAACCTACCAAAAAGAATATGAAACGATGATTCGTAGTATGGGTTTTACTGAAGCAGATTATAAAAAACCCATTTCTGAATTTTCAGGTGGTCAGCGAACTAAGATAGCTTTTATAAAAATACTTTTAACAAAGCCAGACATTCTATTACTTGATGAACCTACTAACCACCTTGATATAGAAACAATACAATGGTTGGAGAGTTATTTGAGAAGTTATAAATCTACATTGGTTATTATTTCCCATGATAGAATGTTTCTTAATCGAATTGTGGATAAGGTTTATGAAATCGAATGGGGAGAGACCAAATGTTATAAAGGTAATTATTCAGCCTTTGAGGAGCAAAAACGAGAAAATCATATCAAACAGCAAAAAGATTACGACTTGCAACAGATAGAAATTGAAAGGATTACACGCTTGATTGAACGTTTTCGTTATAAACCTACGAAAGCTAAAATGGTGCAATCTAAAATTAAATTATTACAGCGTATGCAAATATTAAATGCACCAGACCAATACGATACAAAAACTTATATGTCTAAATTTCAACCGAGAATCAGTAGTTCAAGGCAAGTATTAAGTGCTTCAGAACTTGTGATAGGCTATGATACTCCTCTTGCAAAGGTTAATTTCAACCTTGAAAGGGGACAGAAGCTTGGAATTGTTGGGAGTAATGGTATTGGTAAATCCACGTTGCTTAAAACACTTATGGGTGGTGTGGCAGCATTGTCTGGAGATTTTAAATTCGGATACAATGTTGAAATTAGCTATTTTGACCAACAGCTTGCTCAAATCAGTGGAGATGATACACTATTCGAAATTTTTCAAAGCGAATACCCTGAGCTAAATGACACAGAGGTCAGAACTGCTCTTGGCTCATTTCAGTTTAGTGGAGATGATGTTTTTAGACCGGTGTCCTCTTTGTCAGGTGGAGAAAAGGTTAGATTGACATTATGTAAATTATTATATAAACGTCCTAATGTTTTAATCTTAGATGAACCGACAAACCACATGGATATTATTGGAAAAGAGAATTTAGAGAATATCTTATGCAGTTATCAAGGTACAATTATTTTTGTGTCACATGATAGATATTTTACTAATAAGATTGCTGACAGATTACTTGTTTTTGATAAGGATGGTGTAGAGTTTGTACAATCTACTTATGGTGAGTACGAGAAAAAAAGGATGAATTCTGAAAAGCCATTTAATAACATTAAAGTTGAGCAGAAAGTAGAGAAAAATAACACAGTAAAAGGCGATCGTAACTCCATTGAGAAGGAGAAGGTTAAGAAGGAGAAACGAATTGAAAAGCTTGAAGTGTTAATAAATCAATATGATGAAGAATTAGAAAGATTGAATAAAATCATTTCTGAACCAAACAATTCTTCTGATTATATAGTACTGACGGAAATACAAAAATCAATTGATGATGTTAAAAGGTGTCAGGGTAATTATTTTAATGAATGGGAACAGTTGATGAGAGAATTGGAAGTTATGTAATTTTTGAGTTATGCAATAAGGATGTAAAAGTGTTAATGATACATTCTGGTTGTTGAAAATGTAAAAAAATTAATGAATTTTTATTAGATATAATCGCTATGTGAAGACCTTTTGAGTTTGGGCTCTTTGTCAAATCGGACTGATGAGTCGGATATATAAGATGATAAACTTGAGATTACTCTCAGATTTATCATCTTTTTTAGTTATTTAATTTTAATAAGGCCGTTTATCAAGAAAATTCTTATACGCATATTTGTAAATGAGTTGAATCCGTAGGAAACTCTTTTAAGTGTTTTTATATGAGTGTTCTTAGCTTCAATTTTTCCATTGGAAAAATTATATTTAAGAGCGTTTCTAATACCTTCTTCATAGGAAATCAGATTTTCTATTTTATCTCTAAATTGTGTATCCAAGCTATCAGGTAGATTTTTCAATAGTTCGAAAAAGGAACGGTCATCTTTGTTTCTAAAGTGATACATTAATAAATGGAAAATGTCGGCTCTATAATTTAGGAGGCATATCAAATGAACTTTAATAAAATTGATTTAGACAATTGGAAGAGAAAAGAGATATTTAATCATTATTTGAACCAACAAACGACTTTTAGTATAACCACAGAAATTGATATTAGTGTTTTATACCGAAACATAAAACAAGAAGGATATAAATTTTACCCTGCATTTATTTTCTTAGTGACAAGGGTGATAAACTCAAATACAGCTTTTAGAACTGGTTACAATAGCGACGGAGAGTTAGGTTATTGGGATAAGTTAGAGCCACTTTATACAATTTTTGATGGTGTATCTAAAACATTCTCTGGTATTTGGACTCCTGTAAAGAATGACTTCAAAGAGTTTTATGATTTATACCTTTCTGATGTAGAGAAATATAATGGTTCGGGGAAATTGTTTCCCAAAACACCTATACCTGAAAATGCTTTTTCTCTTTCTATTATTCCATGGACTTCATTTACTGGGTTTAACTTAAATATCAATAATAATAGTAATTACCTTCTACCCATTATTACAGCAGGAAAATTCATTAATAAAGGTAATTCAATATATTTACCGCTATCTTTACAGGTACATCATTCTGTTTGTGATGGTTATCATGCAGGATTGTTTATGAACTCTATTCAGGAATTGTCAGATAGGCCTAATGACTGGCTTTTATAATATGAGATAATGCCGACTGTACTTTTTACAGTCGGTTTTCTAATGTCACTAACCTGCCCCGTTAGTTGAAGAAGGTTTTTATATTACAGCTCCAGATCCATATCCTTCTTTTTCTGAACCGACTTCTCCTTTTTCGCTTCTTTATTCCAATTGCTTTATTGACGTTGAGCCTCGGAACCCTTAACAATCCCAAAACTTGTCGAATGGTCGGCTTAATAGCTCACGCTATGCCGACATTCGTCTGCAAGTTTAGTTAAGGGTTCTTCTCAACGCACAATAAATTTTCTCGGCATAAATGCGTGGTCTAATTTTTATTTTTAATAACCTTGATAGCAAAAAATGCCATTCCAATACAAAACCACATACCTATAATCGATAACCACATAACAGTCATAAAACCACTCCTTTTTAACAAACTTTATCACAAGAAATATTTAAATTTTAAATGCCTTTATTTTGAATTTTAAGGGGCATTTTAAAGATTTAGGGGTAAATCATATAGTTTTATGCCTAAAAACCTACAGAAGCTTTTAAAAAGCAAATATGAGCCAAATGGTTCTGTTGCAAAGTTTTAAATAAAGAATAAAATCCCTTACGGTATCTATGATTTAAGCTGGGATTCCCAATAATACCTTGATTTCAGTACAGACCGAAAACCCGAAGAGAGTGCCTTCTTTTCGGGTTTTCTTATATAATCCTCGGATGGCTTCCATGCCTTTAATCGTTGTAGAGGCAGTGCGTAAACTTCGATAGAATTTATTGCGTCTCTTTACTGGACGATGGTCTTGTTCAATCAAATTATTCAGGTATTTAATGGTACGATGTTCTGTCCCTTGATAAAAGCCGTATTCTTTTAGTTTCTTAAAGGCACTTGTAATAGAGGGGGCTTTATCTGTGACTACAACCTTCGGTTCATCAAACTGCTTCACTAACCGCTTAAGAAAAGCATAGGCTGCTTGTGTGTCCCGTTTTTTACGTAACCAAATATCCAAGGTTAAACCATCTGCATCGATGGCTCGATACAAATAATGCCATTTTACTTTAATTTTGATGTACGTTTCATCCATTTTCCATGAATAAAAGGATTTTTTATTTTTCTTTTTCCAAATTTGATAGAGTAGTTTGCCATATTCTTGCACCCAACGATAAATCGTCGTATGAGAAACGTTAATGCCACGATCATATAAGATTTCTTGAACTTCACGATAGCTAAGGTTATAACGAAGATAGTAGCCCACGGCTACAATAATCACATCCTGCTGAAATTGCTTTCCTTTAAAATGATTCATCGTCATTCCTCCTGCTATCTTTTTCTATTATTCTACCTTATTTGATAGTAGATTTAAAACTTTGCAACAGAACCGGATTAGTCTCTGCCATTAGAAAATCCTTCACCAACGTAAGTTGGCAAAGATGCCAAGTTCACTTCCTAAGAAATATCTTTACCACCATTCCTAAAAAAAATTCAAAATCTTTCAGAGAAGCTGTTAAAGGAATTTTTAAGTTCACAGATATTAACTTAGCGCGTGAGGCTAAAAATCGATTGATTCATGATTATATCGATCAACCAAAATATTCAAAAGCTTGCGCATCATTGGATGATGGATTCGAAGACGCCTTTCAATATACCGTACAAGGAAATTCCCACAATCGACTAAAGAGTACCAATCTAATTGAACGACTGAATCAAGAAGTACGCAGAAGAGAAAAGATTATTCGCATCTTCCCCAATCAAACATCAGCCAATCGCTTAATTGGAGCCGTTCTTATGGACCTACATGATGAATGGATTTATTCTTCAAGAAAATACATCAATTTTGATAAGTAGAAATGGTAAAAACATTGTATAGCATTTTACACAGGAGTCTGGACTTGACTCACTTCCTTTATTATTTTTCATTTTTTTAAACTATTTAATACTAATGTCTTTTATAATAGCTTTTCATATATTATATAATCAATCTTTATAAGTCCTTTTATAAATTTCTTTTCTACCATTTTCGATAAATTCCTGTTTAATATTTTTAATTCCATAAACAATAGTTTCAATAGGATAATATTCTTCAACTATATCTTGATATTCTTTTGCTTTCTCAATATCTATATTTCCATACATTCTTAATATATCTTCTCCAAAATTTGTTCCTATTTCTTCTTCACTATCTTCAAGTAAGTATATAAAATCACAATATTCATCTATAATTCCAGAATCTCCAAAATCAATTATTCCAGTTAATCTATTATTGCCATCTAACAATAGATGATTACAACTAAAATCATTATGGCATAAACACTTTTTACCCTCAAAAACTGTTGTTGCATTTAGTCTTTCCATAAAACTTTCTATATAATCTTTTTCTATATCAGTTAAATCATTATAAATAGTTTCACGCAACAATATATACTCTTCTAATACATTTTGTTTATTATCAATAGTACATTCACTAATATCTGTATAATCTAAACCGTGCATTTGTCTTAAAAAACTGGCAATATCTCGTTTTAACAAATTTTGTTCTTCTTCTGACATAGTAGAATAAATTTCTGGTGTTAAAAAAGTTCCTTTAATTTCTTTATAACCTAGTATAGATAATTCATCACTAATATACGAATATTCAATATTAGGAATTTTTACATTAGTTTCTAAATTTGTATTTAAAAAATTATATATTGCTTTTTCTTTTGCATAACCTTTTTTCTTATTAGTACTAAATTTTGTTTTAAAAATGTATTCATTATTAACTAAATATGCCACACTATCATAACCACTACCGATTATTTCAATACTATCTACTTTGAAATTATCAAAGTAATGCTCAATTAAATATTTCATTGCCTTAACATTTGTGGCATTATCATCATATCTATATTCCATTAAATAACAATCTTCTTTTTTGCCCTCGTGTAATTCATGTTCTGGCAAATCTTCAATAATTCTAAAACCAGATTTTTGGTATGCCCTTATTGCTCTTGGATTATTTTTATGAGGGTCTAAAATAACTGCATTAGCATTTCTTTCTTTTTTCAAAAATTCAAAAATCAATTTAATATATCTTGTACCAATTCCTTTACTCCAATAATTTGGCTCTCCTATAAATTGATCCATACCATAGACTATCTCATCAGTTTTTGGATAATGATAATCAGTATATAACTCATCATACATTTTATATATTTGTCCATATCCAATAGGAACATTGTTATATTCAATAATTACTCTAAAAACTTCATCTTCCCAAGGCTCTGTATAATGTTTTTTTAATGATTCTAATGTATATTTTTTATCTCTACCACCATAAAATTCTAATACTCTTTCATCAGTTAACCATTTTAACATCAAAGGAAAATCATCATCTATTAAAGTTCTTATACATATTTCATTTTCAACTATATTCATTTATTTATCACCTTTTTCATAATCATATACATATACTATTTCATCTTTATAATCATTTTTACCACCTAATTTTTCATATACATGGCAAGCTCTAGGATTACCTTTATCAGTTATTAAAAACATTTCAGAACAACCAATCTCTTTAGAATATTCCTTAATAAAAGATAATAATTTTGAACCATAACCTTTGTCTTGATAGTTAGGTAACATTCCTATTGAGTGTAAATAAAACATTGTTTTTCCATCAGGTCTTAAAAGTGTATAGCAATATGCAAATCCTATAATTTTATTATTTTCTTTAGCTATAAACCCAAATGAACTGGTATCATTAAGAAATCCTTTTAAATTATCAATATCAAAAACCATATAGTACTTTTACAATTTTATCAAAAACGGTTTTATGTGTAAAAATAGTTAGTAAATCATATTTTCCAATTGAGTTACGAGGTAATATACCTCTAATTTCATTTATAACATCAGTACTTTCCATACATTTACACCCCTTGCTTATGGTTAATAATCTTTGCTAATCTTTAAAAATAGTCATTTTCAACATATTTTTTATACATGTCCTCGGTATATCTTGTTATGTTCTTACCATACTCTGGATAATCAAACCCCAGTAGTTCTGCTACCTCTTTGGACACTTCCCTGAACAATTGGTGGCATATAAATAATGACTTCCAAATATTTTCATAGGAATCCATGCGATATGTAGATAATAATCTATTCCATAGATCTTCATCAATGTATTTGTTAATATACTTATAATTTTTCCCAACACTTAATGAAAATTCTGTCTTTATCCCAACCTTCCACGACATCATCCTAAGTAGTTCAAACCGTAGAATCTGGTTCAGATGATCGATTGCAAACAGTATCTCTTTGCGGCACAATCCTTTAATAACATAAGGTGTTACATTCCAAAATTCATTGCAGCAATCATCATACTCCCTTGCGCTTGGCTTTCTTACATGATAATCTATATCAGTCGGAACTATGTCCCTTTTAATTCTACAATCTTTATCAATTAGAACCTTTATTAATTTATCGCCCTTTAGGTAATTATCTAACTCTTCCAAGGGCAATAAGGTAAGATCAATTTTATTGTAATCATCAAATAGCATAAGATAGGAAAATCCCTTTTCTTCAGGTGGGAATAATTCCATATCCTCCGGCTTTTGCATCATTATTATATTCCCAAATTGATTAAGCCAGTCATCATTAGATATAAACGGTTCTATATCACTTACAAAATATGTAATATCATAATCCTGAAATTCATCTTTAGGTATATTAATATTTGCGCGTGACCCCTCAAGGGTCACAATTCGAATACGTTCATCCTGTTCTGCTAAAGAAAGTACTAAATCCATCATTTCTTTTTCTGATCTCATTTACATACTCCTCGTTTATTTTTTCTATATTATTACATCTTCTTTTTTGCCGATACAATCAGCATCATTGGGCGTCGCATTTCATCCGCCATCCCCGGAATATCCATCATGTTCTCTGGCGGCTGTGGCTCCACAATCTGATTTATTATAAAACTATTTGAAAGCAGTGTATTTAGATATGTGGTCAGTGTTCTATGATATTTTGTAACCTTTTCTTCCAAAAACATAGCTGTCCGTTTGCCCTCATAATAATAATTGTCCACCGGGAAATGCAGTATTTCTCCTTTTTCGTTATAATACCAGTCTTGTGTTCCATGAGCAGTAAAAACAGGATGTTCAACTGTAAAAACTAAATTGCCACCAGCCTTCAGCATCCTATATATCTTTTTTATTAAATTCTCATAGTCTGCTACATAATGAAACGCAAGCGAACTTAGTATTTAAGCAATTGCTTAATCGAGACTTGAGTGTGCAAGAGCAACCCTAGTGTTCGGTGAATATCCAAGGTACGCTTGTAGAATCCTTCTTCAACAATCAGATAGATGTCAGACGCACGGCTTTCAAAAACCACTTTTTTAATAATTTGTGTGCTTAAATGGTAAGGAATATTCCCAACAATTTTATACCTCTGTTTGTTAGGGAATTGAAACTGTAGAATATCTTGGTGAATTAAAGTGACACG
>NZ_JAOTGD010000020.1:0-7737 GCF_044427405.1 Streptococcus sp. 2020WUSS089
TATTTGATAAACACGCTAATTTGAAATATAAGTATGGAAATCGAAAGTTTTGGGCTAGAGGCTACTATGTTAGTACCGTTGGGCTGAACGAAAAGACAGTTGCGAAATACATTCGCGAGCAGGAGAAAAATGACATTGCACTTGATAAATTGAGCGTCAAAGAGTATGAAGATCCATTTTCAGATGGCAGTTTTAGAACAAGATAAAAGCCCGTTGTTACGGGCATTAGTCAAGTAATTATAGCACTAACCTGAACGAAGTTCAGCGAACGTCTTTAGACGTCGCTGGAGAGAAACGGCTTATAGCCGGTGTACAAGCCACCCGTTTTCACGGGTGGTTATGACTCATTTTCTATATTTCCACCATTCTACTAGCATAACAATCAGTGACAATAGGATAACGCAATAAAAGAAAAAGATGATGTAATGAGGGTGGCTAAAGAAAAATATCCAGACTAGCCAGAGTAGATAGGCGAATATCATTTTTCCCCAAAATCCTAATTTACGTTTTAAAAACCATTCTGCAAAACTTTCGTAGGCTGAAAATCGGCTTTCAAGGTAATCTGTTTTTAAATCTCTAAAAAATTTCATGAATACCCCCTAACTTTTTAAAAATAGTATAGCATAGTTTACCAATAATGAATAGGTAAATTCTGTCTCATACTTAAGAAGGATTTTCACGAAAAAGGAGTAGAATTTTCTTGACTATTTTTGACCAAGTGATACAATAGGAAATGTGAATTAGCACTCGGAGGTAAAGAGTGCTAAAAAGACCAGGAGGTAATACCATGTTGAAACCATTGGGCGATCGTATCGTCGTAAAAATTGAAGAAAAAGAACAAACAGTTGGTGGCTTTGTCCTAGCAGGTGCAAGTCAAGAAAAGACAAAAGAAGCAAGTGTCCTAGCGATCGGACAAGGGATTCGTACCTTGAATGGTGACTTGGTTGCCCCAGCGGTGGCAGTTGGAGATACCGTTTTGATTGATGCTCATGCAGGATTGGAAGTTAAAGACGGAGACCAGACCGTTCACATCATTCGTGAAGCAGACATTTTGGCAATTGTAGAATAGAGGTAGGAAAATGGCAAAAGAAATTAAATTTGCAGCAGATGCACGTGAAAGCATGGTCCGTGGTGTCGATATTTTGGCTGATACAGTCAAAGTAACCTTGGGTCCAAAAGGTCGTAATGTTGTCTTGGAAAAAGCTTACGGTTCACCACTCATTACAAATGACGGTGTGACCATTGCTAAAGAAATCGAGTTGGAAGACCATTTTGAAAATATGGGTGCTAAGTTGGTGTCAGAAGTGGCTTCAAAAACCAATGACATCGCAGGTGACGGGACAACAACTGCCACTGTTTTGACTCAGGCTATTGTTCGTGAAGGCTTGAAAAACGTAACCGCAGGTGCCAACCCAATCGGTATCCGTCGTGGGATTGAAGCAGCAGTTGCAACTGCGGTTGAAGCCTTGAAAGCACAAGCAAGTCCTGTATCAAATAAAGCTGAAATTGCTCAGGTAGCAGCGGTATCTTCCCGTTCTGAAAAAGTTGGTGAGTACATTTCAGAAGCAATGGAGCGCGTGGGTACAGATGGTGTTATCACCATTGAAGAATCTCGCGGTATGGAAACAGAATTGGATGTGGTTGAAGGTATGCAATTCGACCGTGGTTATCTGTCACAATACATGGTAACAGATAATGAAAAGATGGTAGCTGAACTTGAAAATCCATTCATCTTGATTACAGATAAGAAAATTTCTCATATCCAAGACATTTTGCCACTCTTGGAAAGCATTCTTCAGACCAACCGTCCGCTTTTGATTATTGCTGACGATGTGGATGGCGAGGCTCTTCCTACCCTTGTTCTCAACAAGATTCGTGGTACGTTCAATGTTGTTGCTGTTAAGGCGCCAGGATTTGGTGACCGTCGTAAAGCTATGTTGGAAGACATTGCTATCTTGACAGGCGGTACAGTGATTACAGAAGACCTTGGTTTGGACTTGAAAGATGCGACCATTGAAGCCCTTGGTCAAGCTGCAAAAGTTGTGGTCGACAAAGATGGCACAACTATTGTTGAAGGTGCTGGAAATCCAGAAGCTATTGCTAACCGTGTTGCTGTTATCAAGTCACAAATTGAGGGAACAACTTCAGAATTTGACCGTGAAAAATTGCAAGAGCGTTTGGCTAAATTGTCAGGCGGTGTCGCGGTTATCAAAGTCGGTGCCGCTACCGAGACTGAGTTGAAAGAAATGAAACTCCGTATCGAAGATGCCCTCAACGCAACACGTGCCGCAGTTGAAGAAGGAATCGTTGCCGGTGGTGGTACAGCCCTTGTCAATGTTATCGATAGCGTAGCGAAATTGGAGTTGAAAGGCGACGATGAAACAGGACGCAATATTGTCCTTCGTGCCTTGGAAGAGCCTGTGCGTCAGATTGCCTATAACGCAGGTTATGAAGGTTCAGTTATCATTGATAAACTGAAGAATTCAGAACTTGGCACTGGCTTTAACGCAGCGACAGGCGAATGGGTCAACATGATGGATGCAGGTATCATTGACCCTGTTAAAGTAACACGTTCAGCTCTTCAAAATGCGGCTTCCGTAGCCAGCTTGATTTTGACGACAGAAGCAGTCGTTGCCAACAAACCAGAACCAGCCGCTCCAGCTATGCCACAAGGTATGGATGGAATGGGTATGGGCTACTAAGAAATAGCAAAATGACACAGCTGATTGGCTGTGTTTTTTTCTTGAAAATTTCAAACATATCTATTTGACAATGGGTTTGGGATGTGGTACTATATTAGACGGTACTTTTTACTTTTGGTCTCTCAAGAGTGTACAGGGACGTGCTGACAAATGTTGCAAAAGTACACACAGATAGGGGTTGTCACCAATGCCCTATCACCAAAAATAAAAAATATATACAGGAGAATGTAGATGCCTACAATTAACCAGTTGGTACGTAAACCACGTAAGTCTAAAGTAGAAAAATCTAAATCACCAGCTTTGAACGTTGGTTACAACAGCCGTAAAAAAGTTCAAACAAACGTTTCATCACCACAAAAACGCGGTGTTGCAACTCGTGTCGGAACAATGACACCTAAAAAACCTAACTCAGCCCTTCGTAAATTTGCTCGTGTACGTTTGAGCAACCTTATCGAGGTTACTGCTTACATCCCAGGTATCGGCCACAACTTGCAAGAGCACAGTGTTGTTCTTCTTCGCGGTGGACGTGTAAAAGACCTTCCAGGGGTACGTTACCACATCGTTCGTGGTGCACTTGATACAGCAGGTGTTAACGATCGTAAGCAAGGCCGTTCTAAATACGGTACAAAACGTCCAAAAGGCTAAGAAAGGGGAAATATAAATGAGTCGTAAAAATCAAGCGCCTAAGCGCGAAGTATTGCCAGATCCATTGTATAACTCAAAATTGGTAACTCGTTTGATTAACCGTGTTATGTTGGACGGTAAACGTGGTACTGCTGCATCAATCGTTTACGGTGCTTTTGATCAAATCAAAGAAGCAACTGGTAACGATGCACTTGAAGTATTTGAAACAGCAATGGAAAACATCATGCCTGTACTTGAAGTACGTGCACGTCGTGTCGGTGGTTCTAACTACCAAGTCCCAGTTGAAGTTCGTCCAGAGCGTCGTACAACACTTGGTCTTCGTTGGTTGGTAACAATCGCTCGTAACCGTGGTGAGCACACTATGATTGATCGCCTTGCGAAAGAAATCATGGATGCAGCAAACAACACAGGTGCAGCTGTTAAGAAACGTGAAGATACTCACAAAATGGCAGAAGCAAACCGCGCATTCGCACACTTCCGCTGGTAAGATTAAGATACGAGGACGTATAAAACGCATAGCAAAAATAGGAAATGCGACGAAGAGTCTGTGGACTCTAGGAGGATTTATCTTTTTTGCCAAGCGTTTAGTCCGAGTTCAATTAAGATGTGAGGACGTCAAGTCAGTTCTACATAAATCAATTGAGATTATGGTACAAACTTCTCGTTCAACCATCACAAATCGGATTGAGGCTTGCCTCGTCCACTTCACACCATTAGTAAGAACTTAAGCGGGTGGGATTTGCCCACTCGCTTTTCTTAAAATATGGTATAATCAGAATAGAAAACTAAAAATATAGGAGAACAAACCTCATGGCACGCGAATTTTCATTAGAAAAAACTCGTAATATCGGTATCATGGCGCACGTTGACGCGGGTAAAACAACGACAACTGAGCGTATTCTTTACTACACTGGTAAAATCCACAAAATCGGTGAAACTCACGAAGGTGCATCACAAATGGACTGGATGGAGCAAGAGCAAGAGCGTGGTATCACTATCACATCTGCTGCGACAACAGCTCAATGGAATAACCACCGTGTAAACATCATCGACACACCAGGACACGTGGACTTCACAATCGAAGTACAACGTTCACTTCGCGTTCTTGATGGTGCGGTAACCGTTCTTGACTCACAATCAGGTGTTGAGCCACAAACTGAAACAGTATGGCGTCAAGCAACTGAATACGGTGTTCCACGTATCGTATTCGCTAACAAAATGGATAAAATCGGTGCTGACTTCCTTTACTCAGTAAGCACACTTCACGAGCGTCTTCAAGCAAATGCTCACCCAATCCAATTGCCAATCGGTTCTGAAGATGAGTTCCGTGGTATCATCGACTTGATCAAGATGAAAGCTGAAATCTATACTAACGACCTTGGTACAGATATTCTTGAAGAAGATATTCCAGCTGAATACCTTGAGCAAGCTGAAGAATATCGTGAAAAATTGGTTGAAGCAGTTGCTGAAACTGATGAAGAATTGATGATGAAATACCTTGAAGGTGAAGAAATCACAAACGAAGAATTGAAAGCTGCTATCCGTAAAGCAACTATCAACGTTGAATTCTTCCCAGTATTGTGTGGTTCAGCCTTCAAAAACAAAGGTGTTCAGTTGATGCTTGATGCGGTTATCGACTACCTTCCAAGCCCACTTGACATCCCTGCTATTAAAGGTGTTAACCCAGATACAGATGCTGAAGAAGAGCGTCATGCATCAGATGAAGAGCCATTTGCAGCTCTTGCCTTCAAGATCATGACTGACCCATTCGTAGGTCGTTTGACATTCTTCCGTGTATATTCAGGTGTCCTTAACAGCGGTTCATACGTATTGAACACTTCTAAAGGTAAACGTGAGCGTATCGGACGTATCCTTCAAATGCACGCAAACAGCCGTCAAGAAATTGAAACTGTTTATGCAGGTGACATCGCCGCTGCGGTTGGTTTGAAAGATACTACAACTGGTGACTCATTGACAGATGAAAAAGCAAAAATCATCCTTGAGTCAATCCACGTTCCAGAACCAGTTATCCAATTGATGGTTGAGCCTAAGTCTAAAGCTGACCAAGACAAGATGGGTATTGCCCTTTCTAAATTGGCTGAAGAAGATCCAACATTCCGCGTTGAAACAAACGTTGAAACTGGTGAAACAGTTATCTCTGGTATGGGTGAGTTGCACTTGGATGTCCTTGTTGACCGTATGCGTCGTGAATTCAAGGTTGAAGCAAACGTAGGTGCTCCTCAAGTATCATACCGTGAAACATTCCGCGCTTCTACTCAAGCTCGTGGTTTCTTCAAACGCCAGTCTGGTGGTAAAGGTCAATTCGGTGATGTTTGGATTGAATTCACACCAAACGAAGAAGGTAAAGGTTTCGAGTTCGAGAATGCTATCGTCGGTGGTGTGGTTCCACGTGAATTCATCCCAGCGGTTGAAAAAGGTCTCGTAGAATCTATGGCTAACGGTGTTCTTGCTGGTTACCCAATCGTTGACGTTAAAGCGAAGCTTTACGATGGTTCATACCACGATGTCGACTCATCTGAAACAGCCTTCAAAGTGGCAGCATCTCTTGCCCTTAAGGAAGCAGCGAAATCAGCTCAACCAACTATCCTTGAGCCAATGATGCTTGTAACAATCACTGCACCAGAAGATAACCTTGGTGACGTTATGGGTCACGTTACTGCACGTCGTGGTCGCGTTGATGGTATGGAAGCTCGTGGTAACACACAAATCGTTCGTGCTTATGTGCCACTTGCTGAAATGTTCGGTTACGCAACTGTTCTTCGTTCAGCAACACAAGGTCGCGGTACCTTCATGATGGTATTTGACCACTACGAAGATGTACCAAAATCTGTACAAGATGAAATCATTAAGAAAAACGGTGGCAATGCATAATTGCTAACCCAGGCAGCTTCGGCTGCCTTTTTCTATGTAAGTTCCTGCATTAAAGTATGCTAACTCTTGCAATTTTCGGTAAATAGTTATATAATAAAAACGTTGAAAAGATGCTTGTAGGCTTACAAGTTAATATTTTCACAAAAGGATTAAAAGGCTTGCCTTTTAAAATAAAGAACTCGATTTTCATAAGGAGGAAATCATTCATGGTAGTTAAAGTTGGTATTAACGGTTTCGGACGTATCGGTCGTCTTGCTTTCCGTCGTATCCAAAACGTAGAAGGTGTTGAAGTTACTCGTATCAACGACCTTACAGATCCAGTAATGCTTGCACACTTGTTGAAATATGACACAACTCAAGGTCGTTTCGACGGTACTGTTGAAGTTAAAGACGGTGGTTTCGAAGTTAACGGTAAATTCGTTAAAGTTTCTGCTGAGCGTGAGCCAGGAAACATCGACTGGGCTACTGATGGCGTAGATATCGTTTTGGAAGCTACAGGTTTCTTTGCTTCTAAAGAAAAAGCTGAGCAACACATCCACGCTAACGGTGCTAAAAAAGTTGTTATCACTGCTCCTGGTGGTAACGATGTTAAGACTGTTGTTTTCAACACTAACCACGACATCCTTGATGGTACTGAAACAGTTATCTCAGGTGCTTCATGTACTACAAACTGTTTGGCACCAATGGCTAAAGCTCTTCACGATGCATTTGGCGTTCAAAAAGGTTTGATGACTACAATCCACGGTTACACTGGTGACCAAATGGTTCTTGACGGACCACACCGTGGTGGTGACCTTCGTCGTGCACGTGCTGCTGCTGCAAACATCGTTCCTAACTCAACTGGTGCTGCTAAAGCTATCGGCTTGGTAATCCCAGAATTGAATGGTAAACTTGACGGTGCTGCACAACGTGTTCCAGTTCCAACAGGTTCTGTAACTGAATTGGTTGCAACTCTTGACAAGAAAGTAACTGCTGAAGAAGTAAACGCTGCTATGAAAGCTGCTGCTACTGAATCATTTGGTTACACTGAAGACCAAATCGTATCTTCAGATATCGTAGGTATCTCATTCGGTTCATTGTTTGATGCAACTCAAACTAAAGTTATCGAAGTTGATGGCGAGCAATTGGTTAAAGTTGTTTCATGGTACGACAACGAAATGTCTTACACTGCACAACTTGTTCGTACTCTTGAGTACTTCGCAAAAATCGCTAAATAATCCTTAGTGAAAATCGAAGAGGCTTCGGCCTCTTTTTTTGTATTTTCGGATTGTTGGAATATGGCTGTTTTCTTATGCTAAAAATATGAATGAGATGAGTTGTTTCTGATTTGGCGATTTTAGAATTTGAAAAATCTGATTACGAGGTGATAGTTTTAGATTCCCAAATTTCAAGTTGAAGTTAGCCACCCAAAAGAAATTCACTTGGCGACTTGTAGTCCAAGCATTTTTTAGGGTAGTTGTTAATCCAATTTTCGATAAAAGCGACTTCTTTCGGAGTC
>NZ_JAOTGD010000021.1:0-5277 GCF_044427405.1 Streptococcus sp. 2020WUSS089
TGCTAAGCGACTACCGTATCTAACAGGGGGCAACCCCCAACTACTTCAGGCGTTCTAGGGCTTAACTGCTGTGTTCGGCATGGGTACAGGTGTATCTCCTAGGCTATCGTCACTTAACTGTTGAGTCTTGTCAACTCAAAATTGAATATCTATATTCTAACAAGTTTTACCAACGCTGTCAATATTGACTTCGGTTTTAATAAGTAATTGTATTCGAACTAAAAAGCTAGTGATTTAGATAAATCGCCTTGAAGTCTAACCGACTTCCGCGTTGATTTCCTAAAATCATACGCTTTTCTTAACGTTCTCATTACTTAATTTGGATAAGTCCTCGAGCGATTAGTATTGGTCCGCTACATGTGTCGCCACACTTCCACTTCCAACCTATCTACCTGATCATCTCTCAGGGCTCTTACTAACATAAAGTTATGGGAAATCTCATCTTGAGGTGGGTTTCACACTTAGATGCTTTCAGCGTTTATCCCGTCCCTACATAGCTACCCAGCGATGCCTTTGGCAAGACAACTGGTACACCAGCGGTAAGTCCACTCTGGTCCTCTCGTACTAGGAGCAGATCCTCTCAAATTTCCTACGCCCGCGACGGATAGGGACCGAACTGTCTCACGACGTTCTGAACCCAGCTCGCGTGCCGCTTTAATGGGCGAACAGCCCAACCCTTGGGACCGACTACAGCCCCAGGATGCGACGAGCCGACATCGAGGTGCCAAACCTCCCCGTCGATGTGAACTCTTGGGGGAGATAAGCCTGTTATCCCCAGGGTAGCTTTTATCCGTTGAGCGATGGCCCTTCCATACGGAACCACCGGATCACTAAGCCCGACTTTCGTCCCTGCTCGAGTTGTAGCTCTCGCAGTCAAGCTCCCTTATACCTTTACACTCTGCGAATGATTTCCAACCATTCTGAGGGAACCTTTGGGCGCCTCCGTTACCTTTTAGGAGGCGACCGCCCCAGTCAAACTGCCCGTCAGACACTGTCTCCGATAGGGATAACCTATCCGGGTTAGAGTAGCCATAACACAAGGGTAGTATCCCAACAGCGCCTCCGTCGAAACTGGCGTCCCGACTTCATAGGCTCCTACCTATCCTGTACATGTGGTACAGATACTCAATATCAAACTGCAGTAAAGCTCCATGGGGTCTTTCCGTCCTGTCGCGGGTAACCTGCATCTTCACAGGTACTAAAATTTCACCGAGTCTCTCGTTGAGACAGTGCCCAAATCATTACGCCTTTCGTGCGGGTCGGAACTTACCCGACAAGGAATTTCGCTACCTTAGGACCGTTATAGTTACGGCCGCCGTTTACTGGGGCTTCAATTCAGATCTTCGCTTACGCTAAACCCTCCTCTTAACCTTCCAGCACCGGGCAGGCGTCACCCCCTATACATCATCTTACGATTTAGCAGAGAGCTGTGTTTTTGATAAACAGTTGCTTGGGCCTATTCACTGCGGCTGACCTTAAGTCAGCACCCCTTCTCCCGAAGTTACGGGGTCATTTTGCCGAGTTCCTTAACGAGAGTTCTCTCGCTCACCTGAGGCTACTCGCCTCGACTACCTGTGTCGGTTTGCGGTACGGGTAGAGTATGATACATCGCTAGAAGCTTTTCTCGGCAGTGTGACGTCACTAACTTCGCTACTTAACTTCGCTCCCCATCACAGCTCAATGTTAGAGATACAAGCATTTGACTCATATCACACCTCACTGCTTAGACGGGCACTTCCATTCGCCCGCTTTAGTTAGCCTACTGCGTCCCTCCATCACTTCATACTCTAGTACAGGAATATCAACCTGTTGTCCATCGGATACACCCTTCGGTCTCTCCTTAGGTCCCGACTAACCCAGGGCGGACGAGCCTTCCCCTGGAAACCTTAGTCTTACGGTGGATGGGATTCTCACCCATCTTTCGCTACTCATACCGGCATTCTCACTTCTATGCGTTCCAGCACTCCTCACGGTATACCTTCTTCACACATAGAACGCTCTCCTACCATAACACCTAAGTGTTATCCACAGCTTCGGTAAATTGTTTCAGCCCCGGTACATTTTCGGCGCAGGGTCACTCGACTAGTGAGCTATTACGCACTCTTTGAATGAATAGCTGCTTCTAAGCTAACATCCTAGTTGTCTGTGCAACCCCACATCCTTTTCCACTTAACAATTATTTTGGGACCTTAGCTGGTGGTCTGGGCTGTTTCCCTTTCGACTACGGATCTTAGCACTCGCAGTCTGACTGCCGACCATAAATCATTGGCATTCGGAGTTTATCTGAAATCAGTAAACCGAGATGGCCCCCTCATCCAAACAGTGCTCTACCTCCAAGATTCTCAAATGTCGACGCTAGCCCTAAAGCTATTTCGGAGAGAACCAGCTATCTCCAAGTTCGTTTGGAATTTCTCCGCTACCCACAAGTCATCCAAGCACTTTTCAACGTGCCCTGGTTCGGTCCTCCAGTGCGTCTTACCGCACCTTCAACCTGCTCATGGGTAGGTCACATGGTTTCGGGTCTACGACATAATACTAATCCGCCCTATTAAGACTCGGTTTCCCTACGGCTCCGTCTCTTCAACTTAACCTCGCATCATATCGTAACTCGCCGGTTCATTCTACAAAAGGCACGCTCTCACCCATTAACGGGCTCGAACTTGTTGTAGGCACACGGTTTCAGGTTCTATTTCACTCCCCTTCCGGGGTACTTTTCACCTTTCCCTCACGGTACTGGTTCACTATCGGTCACTAGAGAGTATTTAGGGTTGGGAGATGGTCCTCCCGGATTCCGACGAGATTTCGCGTGTCTCGCCGTACTCAGGATACTGCTAGGTATAAAGAATATTTCAAATACGAGGCTATTACTCTCTTTGGCCTACCTTCCCAGGTAGTTCTTCTATACTCTTTAAGTCCATATTGCAGTCCTACAACCCCGAGGAGTAAACTCCTCGGTTTGCCCTCCTGCCGTTTCGCTCGCCGCTACTAAGGCAATCGCTTTTGCTTTCTCTTCCTGCAGCTACTTAGATGTTTCAGTTCACTGCGTCTTCCTCTGCACTACCTTAACAGTAGTGAGTGACAGGCATTACCTGCCGGGTTCCCCCATTCGGACATCCCTGGATCATTGCTTACTTACAGCTCCCCAAGGCATTTCGTCGTTAGTCACGTCCTTCATCGGCTTCTAGTGCCAAGGCATCCACCGTGCGCCCTTATTAACTTAACCTTATTAACCTAATTTTTTCAAAAATTAGAAAACTCATTAAATATTCACAGCGTTTTCGGTTTATTTTCTTGTTACTATTTCTATACGTACTGTTACATACGTTTAGGAATGTTTGATAGATATTCAATTTTCAATGGACAAAATCTTAACAACTTCCGTTGTTAATGGAGCCTAGCGGGATCGAACCGCTGACCTCCTGCGTGCAAAGCAGGCGCTCTCCCAGCTGAGCTAAGGCCCCACAAGACCTCTCAAAATTAAAGAAGACTAACGTACAGGTTTCCATTTCCTTAGAAAGGAGGTGATCCAGCCGCACCTTCCGATACGGCTACCTTGTTACGACTTCACCCCAATCATCTATCCCACCTTAGGCGGCTGGCTCCTAAAAGGTTACCTCACCGACTTCGGGTGTTACAAACTCTCGTGGTGTGACGGGCGGTGTGTACAAGGCCCGGGAACGTATTCACCGCGGCGTGCTGATCCGCGATTACTAGCGATTCCGACTTCATGTAGGCGAGTTGCAGCCTACAATCCGAACTGAGACTGGCTTTAAGAGATTAGCTTGCCGTCACCGACTTGCGACTCGTTGTACCAGCCATTGTAGCACGTGTGTAGCCCAGGTCATAAGGGGCATGATGATTTGACGTCATCCCCACCTTCCTCCGGTTTATTACCGGCAGTCTCGCTAGAGTGCCCAACTAAATGATGGCAACTAACAATAGGGGTTGCGCTCGTTGCGGGACTTAACCCAACATCTCACGACACGAGCTGACGACAACCATGCACCACCTGTCACCAGTGTTCCGAAGAAAAATCCTATCTCTAGGACGGTCACTGGGATGTCAAGACCTGGTAAGGTTCTTCGCGTTGCTTCGAATTAAACCACATGCTCCACCGCTTGTGCGGGCCCCCGTCAATTCCTTTGAGTTTCAACCTTGCGGTCGTACTCCCCAGGCGGAGTGCTTAATGCGTTAGCTGCGGCACTGAGTCCCGGAAAGGACCCAACACCTAGCACTCATCGTTTACGGCGTGGACTACCAGGGTATCTAATCCTGTTCGCTCCCCACGCTTTCGAGCCTCAGCGTCAGTTACAGACCAGAGAGCCGCTTTCGCCACCGGTGTTCCTCCATATATCTACGCATTTCACCGCTACACATGGAATTCCACTCTCCCCTTCTGCACTCAAGTTTGACAGTTTCCAAAGCGTACTATGGTTAAGCCACAGCCTTTTACTTCAGACTTATCAAACCGCCTGCGCTCGCTTTACGCCCAATAAATCCGGACAACGCTCGGGACCTACGTATTACCGCGGCTGCTGGCACGTAGTTAGCCGTCCCTTTCTGGTAAGATACCGTCACTGTGTGAACTTTCCACTCTCACACACGTTCTTCTCTTACAACAGAGCTTTACGATCCGAAAACCTTCTTCACTCACGCGGCGTTGCTCGGTCAGGGTTGCCCCCATTGCCGAAGATTCCCTACTGCTGCCTCCCGTAGGAGTCTGGGCCGTGTCTCAGTCCCAGTGTGGCCGATCACCCTCTCAGGTCGGCTATGTATCGATGCCTTGGTGAGCCGTTACCTCACCAACTAGCTAATACAACGCAGGTCCATCTCATAGTGAAGCAATTGCTCCTTTCAAGCATCTACCATGCGGTAAATACTGTTATGCGGTATTAGCTATCGTTTCCAATAGTTATCCCCCGCTATGAGGCAGGTTACCTACGCGTTACTCACCCGTTCGCAACTCATCCGTCTAGTGCAAGCACCAGACTTCAGCGTTCTACTTGCATGTATTAGGCACGCCGCCAGCGTTCGTCCTGAGCCAGGATCAAACTCTCATAAAAAGTTTTGATTCAAACTCAAGCTATCACTAGCTTTCCGTTTTATTGTTTTGTTTTGTCATTGACGATTTATCCTTAGATAAATCACCCTGCACGTTTGGTTCGTCTTCTTTAATTTTCAAAGGTCTTGTTCGTTATCGCGCTCTCGCGACAACTATCTTAGTTTATCATTTCTTAGAAACTTTGTCAACACTTTTTTGAAACTTTTTTTCGTTTC
>NZ_JAOTGD010000022.1:0-3910 GCF_044427405.1 Streptococcus sp. 2020WUSS089
TTACTTTGAGACGTCTCAGAGCCAGTAACTTTAGTGTACTCTTTTTTTCAACATTTTCAACCCTAAAAATTCCTTGAATCTGCAGCTTTAGGCAAAAACAGAACTTAGTCTGAGACTAAATTCTGTTGGTGTTATGCAGTTTTCTCAAAGTAACTTCTGGAAGGACGGGAACTAGAACTTACTTTGAGAATTTACCTGTTTTTTGATTATACTCTTCGAAAATCAAACTCAGACGTCGTTGACTTGATTTGATGAACTTCAGTTCTATCTACATCCTCGTCGCCTAGTCTGAATTCGATTTTCATTGAGTATTCCGTGCCAGCCAGTAGAGGACATAGAGGACCAAGAAGCCAGTTGCCGCTAGGAAAAGTCCGCTAATCTGATTGACAGTCAATACCAAGACCAGACCTGATACCAATAGTCGAGTAAAAGCTTGACCTAGCATAAAATAGGTCGATACCGCTCCGCCAATGGTTGCCAGCTGCTCCTCTGGCATAGAATTGACAAACTTAGCGTTAAACTTAGGTCCACTAGCTCCAGAGCTAATTCCCATTGTAGTAAGGAAGAAGAAAATAATTGGCAGTTGATGTAGCAACATTCCGACAAACACTCCCAGTAGAGAGAAAGTGGCAGCCACTTCCAGCGTCACCATGCTGGTCTTTTTGAAAAGGGTAAAGACCAAGGTCGAACCCAAGATGTTGCCGACAAAGAAGATCAGAATGGTCAGGGCAAGTGTTGTTTCAACATTGAGGAAGACAAGATTTGGATTTTCGCTAATCAGCAGGACCAGAATAGGATAGAGAATCGCTCCGCAGGCGTTGATAATGGGGTTGGTAATCAGGACCAGGCGGAACTCGGGAATCTTGCGCAGCTCCACGATGGCTTGCTTGAATGAAGCTAAAATGCTCGGACCTTTGGTTTCTGACTCGGGCTGGCTCGGCTGCTCTGCTATTTTCAAAGGCTGCTCCGTCAGGAGTTTGCGAAAGGCTGGCGTCAGCAACTGCATGATGAGGAAGGAGACTAAAAAGGTGCCGGCGTTGAGAAAGGCGAGGTTTTGGTAGGAGAGGAGACCGACCAAGAGAGCAGAGAGGGCCTGAAAGGCGATGTTTAGGAGGCTGGTCACGGTCTGACGAAAGGCTGAATACTGCTCCCGCTCTTCCTTGGGCGCTACGCGTAATCCCAGAGGTGTATAGAGGCCGTTTTCATAGAAGCCAGCGAAGTCTGCAAAGACATTGAAAGTTGCAGCCACCACGACAATCCAGAGGGCTGGCTCAAAGCCCATGCAGAATCCGAGGATGAGGTAGAGTACAACGCGAAAGAGGAGGGTCAGCTTGATAGTGCTGATTTTGTTGACCGTCTTGTCTGCCAGATAGCCTGTGAAGAGGCCCATAAAGCTAGGAAAGATTTCTGAGAAGGTCACGATTGCCAGAGCCAGACGGCTGTTTGGCACCAGCAAGACATAGTTCATCAGGGCCAGATAATAGACAACATCACCAAAATTGGACAGCATATCCGCCGTCAGTACCCATAGGTAGGTAGCATTTTTCAAAATTTTTTTCATGATAATCCCTTTCTTTGTATAATTTCCAGAATATTCAGATATTTTGTCTTGCAGAGGAGCCTGGATGGACTTTCCTCTGTGATTATTCTTTTACATAGAGTAAATATTTAATGTAGAAAATGCCATATCACCCGTTACCAAGAGAACCTTTTCTTTTGGCTCAGATGCATAATTGTTAGTTGTTGACATGGCGCTATCCAACTCTACAACCGCTTGCCAGTCAGCAGGCAGGTAGAGTGTGATATTTGAAAAGGCAGCATCGATATGAAATTCAGCCTTATCTCCCAGAATAATCGCCTGATCAAAGTAAACCATACTAGATCCAAAGGCTACATCCACACTGTCATGAATAAAATTCTCCTCATGGATGTATCGAGTCGAGGAACCAAAAGCTGTATCGCGTCCCTTATCGCCAATCACTCCTGTGACAAAACTTTTTGTATCGACCATATTCTTGCTCCTTCTAGGTTTTATTAACAACTTCACCCCTGTACAAGCCAGTATCGCACCTAAAATCAAGGTCCAGGTATCAATTTCCAACCAATTAAAATGACTGTTTAGCACGATAAAGACCAAGGTTCCCCAGACAAAGCTTGTAACTAGCTGTTTTTTTATCATTGCTTTAAAAAAGAGATAACTCCAACCGACTACCAGTGCCAATTTCCAAAGAGGAAATTTCACAGCCGGCAAGTAGTCTTGAAACAAGACCAAGCCTGCCAAGATTAGTAAAGCTATTCCCAAACCATTTCTTTTCATCTTCCTACCTCATTTCCTGTAACTTTTCTTTTAATAAATGGTAATAATGTCGCGACACGTGAACTTCCTTGTGAGTCTTGTAGAAGGAAATCCGACTGGTGCCCGAGAAGGACTTATCTAGCGAATAGACTACCTTGCTATTGACAATAGTTGACTTAGCTACCCGACAAAAGTAGATAGGCAAATACTCCTCAAGTTCATAGAGTTTCATCTTAACCTCGTAGGCATCATCGCCTGTATGAGCAAAAATCTTGGTTCCGTCCGTTTCAAAGAAAAGTATGTCACCCAATGAAAGAAAATACTCGCTGCTCCCCTTGTAAAAAACAAGCGAGGGACGACTAACTTGTTGCAAAGCTTGCTGAATCTGTTCAATCTCTGGTCCCAGCTGACTGGTTCGAATAACAACTTCAACCTGATCTAAGCTGTCATCAAATTCAATCCTAACTTTCATAGCTCCCTCCTTTTTGATAGCTCTATTATACCAGTTCGACATCCAATTACAAGGGCATTTCAGTAAGTGGCAAAATTAGACAGGTAAGTGGTAAACATTCATCATTAAAAGCCGCTAGAATTCTCTAACGGCTTCATAATTATTTCAGTGGAGTTCTTTTATCCTCTTCTCTTTTACGACGCTTATAAAATGCACCTAGAAGGAGACCTGCTCCAAGGATTCCTGTCCAAGCTGATGATTGTTCACCAGTATTTGGTAGCACACCTTGTCTACGCGGAGCTTGAGAGTGACGAGATAGAGTTGATTCTGACTCGGAGATAAATTCTGATACAGATTCTGAAAGAGACTCGCTGACTGAGTCGGAGATAGATTCTGAGACGGATTCGGAAAGAGACTCGCTGACCGATTCAGAGATAGATTCTGAGACGGATTCGGAAATAGATTCGCTTACCGATTCAGAGATAGATTCTGATACGGATTCTGAAATCGACTCGCTGACTGACTCTGAAATTGATTCAGATGTAGATTCAGAGATAGACTCGCTAACTGATTCTGAAAGGGACTCAGATGTAGATTCAGAAATTGACTCGCTGACTGACTCTGAGATGGATTCAGAGACGGATTCTGAAATTGATTCAGATGTGGATTCAGAGATTGACTCGCTGACCGACTCTGAGATAGATTCTGAGACGGATTCGGAAAGCGATTCGCTAACTGACTCGGAGATGGATTCTGATACAGATTCTGAAAGAGACTCGCTGACTGACTCGGAGATGGACTCAGATACAGATTCTGAAATCGACTCACTTACTGACTCGGAAATTGACTCAGAGACTGATTCTGAAATTGACTCGCTCACTGACTCGGAGATAGATTCTGAGACAGATTCTGAAAGAGACTCACTTACTGACTCGGAGATGGACTCAGATACGGATTCGGAAAGGGACTCGCTAACTGACTCAGAGATGGACTCAGATGCAGATTCTGAAATTGATTCACTCACTGACTCTGAAAGAGATTCTGAGACGGATTCGGAAATCGATTCGCTCACTGACTCGGAGATAGACTCAGATGTAGATTCAGAAATAGATTCGCTGACTGACTCGGAAATCGACTCAGATGTAGATTCCGAAATTGACTCG
>NZ_JAOTGD010000023.1:0-2970 GCF_044427405.1 Streptococcus sp. 2020WUSS089
GAGAGTTAAGTGTTTGTTTTTCATTGTCGGTTACCAACTTGTCCCATAGTAAGTTCTACCTTATTTCTTTGTCTCATTCTAGTTTCCAGTTTTTAAGACAGACTAGAACTTACTTTGGGAATTTACTTTCGAAGTAATTGCCTTGGGAAATTCTTTCTCAGGGCTTTTCATTTGAAAAAATTATGATATAATTGTTAAATATAAAATATTTAGAAAATTTTGAAGAATTGACTTAAAGGAGATTTCTATGGCCTATGTAGTAGCTGTTGTTGGTGCCACTGGTGCAGTCGGTGCCCAAATGATTAAAATGTTGGAAGAGTCAACACTTCCAATCGAGAAAGTGCGTTTCCTTGCTTCTGCCCGTTCAGCAGGCAAGACTTTGCAGTTTAAGGGACAGGATATTGTCATTGAAGAAACAACAGAAACAGCCTTTGAAGGAGTGGATATTGCCCTCTTCTCAGCTGGTGGCTCTACATCTGCCAAGTATGCTCCTTACGCTGTAAAAGCAGGAGCTGTAGTAGTTGACAATACCTCTTACTTCCGTCAAAATCCAGATGTTCCTCTGGTTGTTCCTGAGGTAAATGCTCACGCACTGGATGCCCACAATGGTATCATTGCATGTCCAAACTGCTCAACCATTCAAATGATGGTTGCCTTGGAGCCTGTTCGTCAGAAATGGGGCTTGGAGCGGATCATCGTATCTACTTATCAGGCAGTTTCTGGAGCTGGTATGGGAGCTATCTTGGAAACGCAAGCTCAATTGCGTGCAGTCTTGAATGATGGTGTTGAGCCAAAAGCTGTAGAAGCAAACATTCTTCCTTCTGGAGGCGATAAGAAGCACTACCCAATTGGTTTCAATGCGATTCCACAAATCGACCTCTTCACAGACAATGACTACACATATGAAGAGATGAAGATGACAAAAGAAACCAAGAAGATTATGGAAGATGACAGTATTGCTGTTTCTGCAACCTGCGTTCGTATTCCAGTCTTGTCTGCTCACTCGGAGTCTGTTTACATCGAAACCAAGGAAATTGCTCCAATTGATGAAGTAAAAGCAGCCATCGCAGCCTTTCCAGGTGCTGTTTTGGAAGATGATGTGGCTAACCAAGTCTATCCTCAGGCCATTAACGCTGTCGGTAGCCGTGATACCTTTGTTGGTCGTATCCGTAAAGATTTGGATAAGGACAACGGTATTCACATGTGGGTTGTTTCTGACAACTTGCTCAAAGGTGCTGCATGGAACTCTGTTCAAATCGCTGAAACCCTTCATGAGCGTGGTCTAGTTCGTCCAACGGCAGACTTGAAATTTGAATTGAAATAATTTCATTAACCAAAAGTACACAAAAGGCTGCACTCAGCCTTTTTTAGCAACAATCAGTAAGTGAGGAAGCCTATGTCTATTCAAGATTTACGTGATGTAAAAATTATTACAGCAATGATTACCCCTTTCAAAGAAGATGGCTCGATTAATTTTGAAGTTTTACCCGAGTTGATTGAGCATCTGTTGTCCCATCACACAGAAGGGATTTTATTAGCAGGAACAACTGCCGAAAGTCCAACCCTGACACACGAGGAAGAACTGGAATTATTTGGTGCTGTGCAAAAAATTGTCAACGGTCGTGTTCCCTTGATTGCAGGTATTGGTACAAACGATACGCGCGACTCGATTGAGTTTGCTAAGGAAGTCGCAGCATTCGGCGGCTTTGCGGCAGGTCTTGCCATTGTGCCTTACTACAACAAACCCTCTCAAGAGGGAATGTATCAGCACTTCAAGGCTATTGCGGATGCCTCTGATTTGCCAATCATTATCTACAATATCCCAGGTCGTGTCGTGGTTGAAATGACGCCAGAAACCATGTTACGTTTGGCTGAGCATCCAAACATCATCGGTGTTAAAGAGTGTACAAGCCTTGCCAACATGGCTTACCTTATTGAGCATAGACCTGACGACTTCTTGATTTATACAGGTGAGGATGGCGATGCTTTCCATGCAATGAACTTGGGAGCAGATGGTGTGATTTCTGTTGCATCTCACACGAATGGTGATGAGATGTATGAAATGTTTACAGCCATCGAACAACAAGATATTCGAACAGCAGCCGCTATTCAACGCAAGTTCATCCCGAAAGTCAATGCCCTCTTCTCCTATCCAAGTCCTGCACCAGTTAAGGCAGTTCTCAACTATCTTGGATTTGAAGTTGGTCCACTCCGCTTGCCGTTGGTTCCATGCCCAGAAGAAGATGCCAAACGCATTATCAAAGTAGTCGTTGACGGCGACTACGAAGCAACCAAAGCTACAGTGACAGGAGTCGTACGACCAGATTATTAAAACAGTCTACGGATAGACTGTTTTAACGCGAGCCAAGAAACAAGAGAGCGAGCAATGTCTGGGGTAGTGGATTAAAACAGTCAGGGAAGTGACTGTTTTAACCCGAGCTCAAAAAACCGAAAGCGAGGATAGTCAGGGGAGTACAAATAGGCTAGTAGCCTATTTGTACCTGAGCCTGAAAACAAAAAAGCGAAGTACATCATCTGGTCACCAAGAAATACGAAAGTGACCACAGAAGACCCGAGCCTGAAAATACGAAAGCGAGGCTTGTTCGGGGGATACGAATAGACCGGTGGTCTACTCGTACCTGAGCTTGAAAACAAAAAGCGAAGTATTGTAACGTGGGTTAGAGCATAAAGAGTGAGGAATTTGGAAAACGATTAACCAAGTGGAGCTTCTTGTCATCTTCGTTGGTTTATTTAAATCTACACAAGCACATCAGTTATCTGGTGTGCTTTTCAGTTGCAAGCCTTTTCAATTTTTGGGCATTCTTGATATAATAACTAAAACCCAAATTTCAAGTTGAAGTTAGCCACCCAAAAGAAATTCACTTGGCGACTTGTAGTCCAAGCATTTTTTAGGGTAGTTGTTAATCCAATTTTCGATAAAAGCGACTTCTTTCGGAGTCGTTTTCTTGG
>NZ_JAOTGD010000024.1:0-1230 GCF_044427405.1 Streptococcus sp. 2020WUSS089
CGAAAGTTCTATAATGAAGTTAGCCACCTTACCTTGGTCAAGAATTAGATGTTTCACTATGTTTGAGTAAGTTGATGATTTCATTTGATAACAGGCTTGAAGCTGTTAGGCTAGGTGGCCAAGGCTAATCATAGCCTTGGTTTAGCTGAAAAAACAGGTTCAAGGGTTCCTGGTGTCAAATGAAATCTGATGTAAGGTATAAGAAAACACCTCTGTGCTATACTTGTTGTTCACCACAAACACAAGGAAAGGCACAGAGATGCAAGAACATTATACCCCAAAAGGGAAACATTTGACAATAGATAACCGTCGCTTGATTGAGCGGTGGAAGAATGAAAATAAGTCCAATCGTGAAATTGCAGGCTTGTTAGGAAAGGCGCCTCAAACGATTCATAATGAAGTCAAAAGAGGTACAACTTTACAACAAGTGAGAAAAGGGCTATACAAAAAGGTCTATTCTGCCGATTACGCACAAACTGTTTACCAATCCAATCGAAAACGGTCGGTGAAAAAGTTAATTCTAACAAAGGAAATCAGAGAGAAGATCTTACACTATCATAAGCAAAAATTTTCGCCTGAAATGATGGTTAAGAAGAAGCAAGTGAAAGTTGGTATTTCAACCATCTACTACTGGTTTCATAATGGTCATTTAGGATTGACGAAGGCCGACATGCTTTATCCCAGAAAAAGGAAAGGTGTCAAGAAGCAAGCTAGTCCGAACTTTAAGCCGGCAGGTAAATCTATCGAAGAACGTCCTGACGTTATTAATCTTCGCTTGGAAAATGGTCATTATGAAATTGATACCGTCCTACTGACTAAGATAAAAAATTATTGCCTGTTAGTCTTAACCGACCGGCGGAGCAGACACCAAATTATAAGGTTAATTCCAAATAAAACTGCTGAATCTGTCAATCAGGCGCTTACGTTACTATTAGGGGAGCATCGTATTCTGTCCATTACTGCAGATAATGGTTCGGAGTTCAAACGATTGTCTGAGGTATTTCCTGAGGAACATATCTACTACGCACATGCTTACTCTTCATGGGAGAGAGGTTCAAATGAAAATCATAATCGATTAATTCGGAGATGGTTACCTAAAGGAACCAAGAAAACGACTCCGAAAGAAGTCGCTTTTATCGAAAATTGGATTAACAACTACCCTAAAAAATGCTTGGACTACAAGTCGCCAAGTGAATTTCTTTTGGGTGGCTAACTTCAACTTGAAATTTG